>DATEMW010000440.1:0-7565 GCA_035275385.1 Candidatus Methylomirabilota bacterium
ATCTCGCTGCCCGTCATCTCGCGCGCCCACGTGTTCGGGTACGTCACGGCGGTATGCGCGTAGACGTCTTCGAGCGTGATCTCCTGGCCCGGCACGATCGTGATGCCCCAGCGGAAGCCCGGCGAGAACGCGATCTGCGCGTCGGCGCTGCGCAACAGCGCGTCCAGGATCAGCTCGTCGAACGTCCCGTTGAAGTTGCCGCGGCGGTAGAGCAATGACTCCGACACCGCCAGGCGCTCGGTCAGCTTCGCCTCGTGCGGGCCGCGGATCTCGTCGATCAGCTGGGACATCTCCGGATCGGGCTGGATGTCCTGGGCCAGCACCGGCATCAGCCGGTAGCGATAGCCGCCGACGCGGCCGCGCTGGACGTCCAGGTCGAGCCGGCTCAGGAACTTGCCGTGCGAGCCGGAGTTCACGACGAGCGTTTTTCCGACGACGATGGGCTGCGGCAGCGCGTCGTGCGTGTGGCCGCCGAGAATCACGTCGAGGCCGCGGAGCCGACCGGCCAGCTTCAGATCGACCGCGATGCCGTTGTGCGAGAGCAGAACGACCAGGTCCACCTTCTTGTCGTTGCGAAGCTCGTTCGCGAGCGCCTGCACCGAGTCCTCGCGGATGCCGAACGTCAGGTCCGGTACGAGCCTGCGCGGATGCGACACGGGCACGTACGGGAACGCCTGGCCGATCACGCCCACACGCGCGCCGCCGACCTCACGAATCGTGTAGGGATGGAACGGGCGCTCGGCCCATCCGATCTCGCTCACGTTGTGGGCGACGAAGTCGCCGGCGAAGAGCCCCTTGTTCTCGCGGTCGCCGAAGAGCTCCTTGACGCGGTCGAGGCCGTGCATGAACTCCCAGTGCGGCGTGAGCACGTCGACGCCGAGCTGGTTCGAGACGCGCACCATGTCCTCGCCGCGGCTCCACAGCGTGGTCGCCGAGCCCTGCAGCGTGTCGCCGCCGTCCAGCAGCAAGGTGCGCCCCGCGCGCTCCGCGCGCACGCGCCGGACCAGGGTGGCCAGGTGCGCGTAGCCGCCCAGCCGGCCGTAGCGCGCGGCCAGCGCGGCGAAGTCGAGGTACGTGTACGCGTAGGCCTCCACGGTCCCGGGCGCCATGTGATAGGCGCGCAGGAGCTCAGAGCCCGTGAGGAACGGTGGCCGTCCGCGCTCGGCGCCGACGCCGATGACGGAGTCGGGCTCGCGGTAGAACACCGGGCGGAGCGTCGCATGCGCATCGGTGATGTGGAGCAGGGTGACGTTGCCGTATGGCTCGAAGGCGAGCAGCCGCGCCGGGCCATCGGCGCCCTCGAGGCTCCGCGGCGCCATCCCCGCGCCCGCGGCCACCGCGAGCAGCTTGAGAAGGTCGCGCCGCGAAACGTCCATCCGGCTAGTGCCGAATACCGGGCACGCTGAGCGGTTTGCCGTTGTCGAACGAGGTCAGATAGAGCTCGAGCTCCGCGTACTCGATCGAGTCGGCCGCGAGCATGTTCATGCCGAGCGGGGTCATGCACCACTGGAAGCGCTTGCGCATGTCCCAGATCTCGGCCCGGTCCGTCCGCCACGTCGGAAAGTGCCTCGTCAGCCCGATCCGCACGTCCGCCAGAAGCCGGCCGCTCAAGAACTTGCCCGCCGCCGCGTCGGGCGTGTGGCAATCGGCGCACGCATGGTTGCGCTCGCCGACCTTGCGGTGGAATGTCGCCTTGCCGCGCGCCAGCGCCGCTCGCGCTTCCGGGCTCTCGAGGTCCACGCTGACGGGCATGCCGTTGGACGCGCGCTTGATCAGCACGCTCATGTTGATATTGTCGTTCGACTCGGACCGCATCTCGAGGCCCGTCGTCTCGGGCGCGTGCATCGTGAGGAAATCCTCGATGCTCATCACGCGCCCGTAGGTCTTCACGAACTTCGGATATCGTGTCGCCACGCCGCGCATCGCGCGGGCCACGCCGCCCTCGTGGCAGTCGCCACACGCCTTGCCCGATGGTCCGCGCGCCGCCCACACCGCCTCGGCGTCATCGGCCAGCACGAGCGCGGGGTTGTTCGTGGGATCGAGGTTGTCGCCGAAGCCGGCAGGCCTGGCGCGCGTGAAGGGATTGCGGTTGGGGTCCTTCTCGGGCGGCACCGGCCCCTTGAGCGTCTGCAGATAGGCGACGAGGTCGACGATCTCCTGGGAGGAGAAGACGCCGGCCGTGCCCCAGGGCGGCATCACCGTGTTCGGGAAGAGGGCGCGCGCATCCCAGACGACCTGGTAGAGGTACTGATCGGGAAGCTTGCGATCGCCGATCATCGACTGATCGGGACCCGCGCTGCCGGCCGGCCACACGTCGTCGCCCGGTACCAGGTGGCACGCGTAGCACGGCCCCTTGCTCCGATTCATGAACAGCGCCCGGCCCTTCTGCGCGTCACCGACCACGCCGGCCGGCATCGTCACGCGCTGCACCGCCGGATCGGGCCGCTGGTCGCCGTAGGCGTAGGTCGGAAAGCGCTCGAAGTCGCGCGTCGTCCAGCCGGCATAGCGCACGGCCGTGCGCTTGCCGTCGGGTGCCACCCGGAACTCGCCGCGGGCTTCGGGGATCGCGCGCGACGCCCACTGGGGAATGCCGCGATAGTCGGGCGCGTCGGGCGTCGCGCCGGCGCAGCCGGCGCCGAGCAGCGCGAGCGCCGCCCAGGCCAGCGTGCGGCGCGGGGTCGCGCGCCCGCTCACGAGAACTTTATGTCGGCGGTGCCTTCGTATTTGCCGCCCGTCGTATCGAGGAACTGGACCTTGAGCTGTCCCGGGTCGGTCGCCTTGAACGTGAACGAGAAGAACGGGTTCTCCGCGACGCTCTGGGTCGTGTCGAAGACCGCGATGGTCTTGCCGAGATAGGTCACGGTGACCTTGTTGATGTAGTTGTAGTTCTTCTGGATGAGCTTGCCCTGCGCGTCGCGCTCGATCCGCTCCATCGGATGGATGATGAGCGAGCGTACCTGGACGACGTCGCCGGCCTTGATCGTCGACGGGACGCGGAGCCGGACCTTGCCGATGTCAGTCATGGCTCAGCCTCCACAGCCGCCGACGGTGACTTTGACTTCACGCGCCACCTGCAGCAGCGTCCCGTCGCTTTGCTCGACGATCGCCCGCACCTCGCCGGTCTCGCCCAGGCGAATGTTCGCGCCGACCGCGGCCTTGCCGGCTTCCGGCGCGAGGGTGACCCGCGTGACGACGGGGATGCGGTTCTTGTCGGCGACGACGTAGATGTGCTTCACGTAGCTCGCCGGGGTCATCGGCGAATCGACGCTGACCGCCACCGGGACCACGCTGCCGTTCTCCGCGATCAGCGGGATGTCGAACTTGATCACCGCGGCGCCGTCCTTGATGGGCCTGCCGCCGAAGAGCCGCTTCATCGCGTCCTGGACGCTCTCGTTCTGGCCGAGCGCCGCGGCCGGGGCCTGGGCTTCCGCCCCCTGCACCAGACCGCCCGCGGCCAGGCCGACGCCCAGCACCCCCAGCGCCTTCAGCGCCTCGCGGCGCGGTATCGAATAGCCTTCGCTCATGCTGCGTCCTCCCAGCGCCACATTATCCAGGATGCGTAAATCCCCCGCAGGCGATTCGCCGGATCACATCCTGTACGCGGACGCGTCGGGCTTGAAGGCGCGCGGCAGCCACAACGGGCGCCGGAGCCCGTCAGGTCCGGGAGCGGGACGGGCCAGAGTCAGCCATTCGCGGTAGGCCTCGAACGACTTCGCGGTGTCGACGAAGACGTCGCCGTAGCGATCGTCGGGACCCGGCCGCGACACGGTCACCTTCTGATGCCAGCAGTGCTGGCCGCTGACCGGATCGGGCTGGACCGGGAACGTCAGGTTCTGATGCACGCCCGCCTCGTTCCACCAGACGCGCGACGAGTCGGGATCGTTGCTTGTGAACGGGCGCGGTCCGTGGAGCTGGCGCATCCGCCACTTGCCGGGCTCGAGCTGAGCCAGATCGACCAGCGAGGTCGACCAGCGCTCGCCGCCCGCGTCCTCGTGAAGCCGCCAGCGGCCGAGGTGATGCGAGCATGCGACTACACCCGGACGCACCGACTCGGTCACCCACACCTTGTCGACGAAGTGGCCGATGCGGGTCGCCACCTTCAAAAGGTCGCCCGTCGCGACGCCGAGGCGCGCGGCATCCTCGGTGTGGAGCCACAGCGGGTTCGTGTGCGAGATCTCGTAGAGCCACTTCGCGTTGCCCGAGCGCGTGTGGATCAAGGTCGGCAGGCGAAACGTCGGCAGCAGGACCATCTCACCTTTCGCGCGGTCGAGGTTCGACCAGTGGACGTGGCTGCGGATGTAGTTGGGCACCGCCTGCTCCGGCCACTTCCACGCCTTCAGCGTGTTCGAGAAGAACTCGAGCTTGCGCGAGGGGGTTGGGAATCCGAGATGGCGCCCGCCGTCGATCTCGACGCCGACCGCCTGACCGCCTTTCACGACCACGCGGCTCACCGGGTCGACCGTCGCGCCGTCGAGGTCCTTCGCCCCGAGCGCCTGCTCGTGGGTCCGGTAGACGCCGTCCTCGATCAGGAACGAGCCGTATTTGCGCATGTACTCGAGCGACGTCAACCCTTCCTTCGCCGCCGCCTGCGGGAGACCGGGCACGCTGTTCTCGAAGATCCAGCGGTACTGCTCCTCGATGCGAAGCTTCTCGCCCGGGCGATAGGGCGACTCGAAGTATTTGCGGATGCCGAGCGAGCCGTCGGGATCGATCCGCCAGGAGAGCTCGATCCAGAACTCGTCCTCTTCCCACACCTGCCCGAGGCCCGCCGCCTCGTGCGCCTGCCACGTGAGATCGAAACGCCGACCGGTCCTTTCGAGCGCGACCCGCAGCACGGGCTGGCGAAAGCCGATCCAGCGCGCGGCGTGCGTTTCCTGGGACATGAGATCGTGGCGCTCGGAGGCGTGGCCCATCGGCAGCACGTAGTCGGCGAACCACGCCGTCTCGCTCCAGATCGGCGTCAGGCACGCGTGCCGCTCCACCTTCGTCTCGTCGGTGAGCGCCTCGATCCACGACATGCCATCCGGATTGGTCCACACCGGGTTGTAGACGCGCGTGAAGTACATCGCGAGCTTGCCGCGGCCCTCGCGCAGGAAGTGCGGCAGCAGGAAGCTCATCTCGAAGAACGCCAGCGGGTACTCGCGCGGCATAAGGAGCTCGCTCCACACCTTGCCGGCCGGCGGCATCATCGGTGGCGCCGGGACCGCCTTGTTCCACGCGCTGGGCGCGGTGCCGCCCGGCGTGCCGACAGCGCCCATCAGAACCACGATCAGCTCGAGCGCGCGCGCGACCTGCCAGCCCCCGAGGTTGCCGGCCGCGGTGTTCCGCCAGATGTGGGTCGCCAGCGCCGAGCCGGCGCGGCCGATCTCGCGCGCGATGTCCACGATGGTCGCCGCCGCCACGCCGCTCTCGGCTTCGGCGAACTCCGGCGTGAACCGCGTGTAGAGCTCGTCGAACGCCCGCTCGAACGAGTCGAAGGTGACCGGCAGCTCGGGGCGCTCCTCGCGCAGGTACTCCTCCCAGTTCACCCAGCGCCGGACGAAGTCGCGATCGTAGAGCTTCTCGCGCACGAGGATGCGCGCCATCGCCAGCAGCACGGCCGCTTCCGAGCCCGGCCAGGGCGCCACCCACCAGTCGGCCATCGAGGCGGTGTTGCTGAGCCGCGTGTCGAACACCGCGATCTTGGCGCCGCGCGCCTTGGCTTCGATGATCCGCTGGGCGTGCGGGTTGAAGTAGTGGCCGGTCTCGAGATGCGAGGACAGGAGCAGGATGAAGCGCGCGTTCGCGTGGTCGGGCGACGGCCGGTCCATCCCGTGCCAGAAGGCATAGCCGGCGCGCGCGCTCGCCGAGCAGACGTTCGTGTGGCTGTTGTGGCCGTCGATGCCCCAGGCGTGAAAGACCCGCTGCAGATAGACGAGCTCGTGGCCGGGCCGGCCGAGGTGATACATGATCTCTTTCTGCCGGCCTTCGACGAGCGCCTTCCTGATGCGTCCGCCGATGTCGTCGAGCACCTCGTCCCACGTGACGCGCTCCCACCGTCCGCCGCCCCGCGGCCCGACCCGGCGCAGCGGGTACTTGATCCGCTCGGGATCCGTCACCTGATTCAGGGTCGCCGGGCCCTTGGCGCAGTTCCGGCCGCGGCTGCCGGGGTGCACGGGATTGCCCTCGAACTTCTGGATCGCGAGCGTCTCGCGATCGACGTAGGCGAGCAGCCCGCATCCGGCTTCGCAGTTGAAGCAGATCGTCGGGATCAGCGAGTAGCGCCGCTTGACCTTCCGCGGCCACGCGACCGGATCGTACTCTTCCCAGTCGTCCCAGCGCTCGACGGGCGGATAGCTCGCGAGCGATCCGCCGCCAGAGGCGGCGAGCTCACGGGCGACTGGATGAAGCGGCTCGTTGGTGCGATCGGTCATGGTCGTCCCATCATCGAGAGTCGAATGCTCTCAGCTCAGCGGCACGGATTGTCCGGCCTTCACCCATATGTCCTCCCAGAGCCACAACCCAGCCAGCGCGAGCACCGCCGCCAGGGTGCTGAGCATGGCGGAGTCGGCTGCGGCGCCGGCGATCAGGAGCGCTATCGGTAGCACGACGCCGCCGAGCACCACGCCGCCCCAGAAGGTCGCTCGATACGAACCGCGCCGGATCAGTCGCGCCGCGAGCGAGGCATCGTGGACCGCGTGGCGATTGAACACCTCGAGCGCCACCAGGAAGCCGTGCGCGACCAGGGCCAGGAACATCAACGGCCACAGGGTCGTGATCGGATCGGCCCGCGGACTCTCGGGCACCGACACCGCCGCGGCGATCGAGAGCGTGGCCGCGCCCGCCACGACCGCGGCGATGATCAGATGGGGCAGCACGAGTGGGCTCTGCCAGAAATCGCGGCCCTCGGCCTGGCCGAAGAGAAACGCACTGTAGCCCGCGGTCCCCAGCGCCAGCAGCACCGCCGGGATCAGCGCGAGCTGGAGCAGATCGGATCGGCCGGTCATTCCCGCGGCCAGCCACGCGGCGCCGGCCGCGCCGAACGCCATCAAGATCCAGGCGCCCCACACGAGCCATGAGCGCCAGTTCGGCTTGAGCAGGATGTAGGCGAAGCGCTCAGGGCGCTTGAGATCGATGATCAGCAGCGCGGTCGTCAGCGCCAGGAACAAAAGGCTCACCGCGGGGGCCACGCGGGTGAACAACGCGCCCCACGCGTCCGATCCTGCGAACGCCGCGACCAGCAAGGCGCCCGCCGCGATCGATTTGGTCCACAGATAGGCCGAAACCTTCCAGCCCCACGGGCGCACGGCGTGGGGCGCATCGTAGACCGGCCGGCTGAGCCCGGGCGTGGCCGCGCCCGAGCCCGACTCCTGGGCAGCAGCGACCATTCTCATCAGGTCCACTTCCTCGCGCGGCCGCTCGGCCCACAGGTAGCGCTCCGTCGGCGCCTGCAGCTCCGGGGTGAGCGACGCCGCGTCCGCGCCGACATAGAACACCTTCGGTCGGGTGCCCTGCTCGGCCTTCCTCACCTGCACCGGCTCGCGCGCGACGATCGTGGCGATGGGCGAGGCGGGATCGTCCAGGTC
>DATEMW010000441.1:0-13956 GCA_035275385.1 Candidatus Methylomirabilota bacterium
CTACTCGTCGCCGGCGATAAACCGCTCGAGACGCTGCCGGGCGGTGTCGTCGGCCCATTGCTCGGGCGGCGACTTCATCAGGTACGCCGACGGAGCGTAGAGGGCACCCTTGATCCCGCGGTCGAGCGCGAGCTTGCACGAGCGGATGGCGTCGATGACGACGCCGGCGGAGTTCGGCGAATCCCAGACCTCGAGCTTGAGCTCGACGTTGATGGGCTGATCGCCGAAGCCCGAGCCTTCCAACCGAATGTGCGCCCACTTGCGGTCCGCGAGCCACGGCACGTAGTCGCTCGGACCGATGTGCACGGCCTCGCCGGGCAGGTCGTGGCCGAGCTGCGAGCGGACGGAATCGGTCTTCGAGATCTTCTTCGAGGTCAGCCGGTCGCGCTCGAGCATGTTGTAGAAGTCGGTGTTGCCGCCGAAGTTGAGCTGGCTGGTCCGGTCGAGCCGCACGCCGCGGTCGTTGAACAGTTTCGTCAGCACCCGGTGGATGATCGTGGCGCCGACCTGAGACTTCACGTCGTCGCCGACCACCGGCAGGCCGCGCTCCTCGAAGCGCCGGCGCCAGTAGGATTCGCGCGCGATGAACACCGGGATGCAGTTCACGAACGCGCATCCGGCGTCGAGGATCTGCTCGACGTACCACTTGGTCGCCATCTCGCTGCCCACGGGCAGGAAGTTGACGACGATATTGGTGTTGGTGTCGCGCAGGGTCCCCGCGATGTCGGCGGTCGAGCCCGGCGCCTTCTTGATCATCTGGGAGAGATAGTGGCCCAGGCCGTCGTGCGTCATTCCGCGCTGAACCGGCACGCCGAGCGGCTTGACGTCGGCGAACTTCACCGTGTTGTTCGGCGCCTGGAAGATCGCCTCGCTGAGATCCCGCCCGACCTTGCGCTCGTCGATGTCGAACGCCGCCGAGAACTCGATGTCGCCGACGTGATAGCCCCCGAGGCGGGGGTGCATCAGGCCGGGAATGAACTTGTTTTCGGGGGCGTTGCGGTAGTACTCGACGCCTTGAACGAGGGCCGACGCGCAATTGCCAACACCGATGATGGCTACTCTGACGGCTCCCACGGAGTCCTCCTCAGATTGTGGTCGGTAGAACGAGGGGCTGACGTGAACGTAAGTCTAGCACGGCATGGAAAATTATCCGGAAAGGATGGAGCGGAACCGATCGCGGATCGCGCGCGGCGGATGGGGGATCCGCGGGGCAGGCGACTCCTCGGTCGTCACCTTGACGAGCACGAAGTGCGGCCCGTCGGCGGCTGACCGGAGTGCCAGGGCTACCTCGTCCGGTGTCGTCGCGGCCGACACCGTGCGATAGCCCGCGCCGAGCGCCAGACGGTCGAGCCGCGTCTCCCTGGACGGCGACCGCTGACCGCCGGTCGAGCCGTAGACCTCGTTGTCGAAGACCACGTGGACGAGGTTGCGCGGCGCCAGGCCACCGACCATCGCCAGGGTGCCCAGGCTCATCAGTAGGTTGCCGTCACCGTCGAACACCACCGCCCGGTGCGCCGGCCGCGCCAGGGCCACGCCGAGCCCGATCGGCGCGGCCAGCCCCATCGAGCCGATCATGTAGAAGTTCTGCGGCCGGTCGCCGATGCCGAACGACTCGCGACAGATGAATCCGTTCGCGTGGATCACCGGGGCGTCGCCGAGCTCTTTCAATGCCGCGCCGAGCGCCTGGCGGCGCGAGATCACAGGGCGTAGCTCTGCCCGCACCGCGGGTGCGGCGATCGCCGGAGCCGGCGCCGGGGAGACGGTTGTCGTCGCCGCCGCGCGCGCAGTCGCGGAATGTCGCGTCGTCTCGGGAGCGACCACGACCCCCGGCGGCACGAGGAGCGCGACCGGAATCTCGCGCGCGTCGAGCTCGCGAGTAGCCCAGGCCAGGTGCTCCTCGATCGAATCCGGGCTCAGCACGCGGTAGGGGATGCCGAGCAGATCGAGAAGCCCGGGCGAGATCTCGCCCATCAGAATGTGCTCGGGAGCGTCCTTGCCCTGATAGCCGCGCCAGGTTACGAGCAAGAGCGCGGGCAGGCCGTACATCAGCGAGAGCGACGCGAGCGCGTTGAGGCTCGTGCCGAGCCCCGAGTTCTGCATGACTACCACCGGCCGGCGGCCGCCGAGCCAGGCGCCCGCGGCCAGCCCGACCGCCACGTCTTCACGAACCGCGGGAAGCCAGGGGAAGCGCGGGTGAGTCTCGAGCGCTGCGATCAGGTCTTCGACCAGGGAACAGGGAACTCCGGTGAAGAAGTCGAAGCCGTGCCGATCGAGGAGAGCCGCCAGCTCCGCGCCCGACACTAGGCGCGGCTCACTGCTGCGACGTCCGCTTCTGCTTTTCTTCGCCGAGGAACTCCTCCTGCTTGGTCCGCATCTTCTTCATCAGATCCTGGAAGGAGGAGGTCGTGATGATCTTGTTGAACTGGGTGCGGTAGTTCGAGATGAGGCTCACGCCCTCGATGACGACGTCGTAGACCAGCCACTTGTCGCCCCGGCGGAGCATCCGGTAGTCGATCGGGATCTCGGTGCCCTGCTTGGTGAGGAGCTTGGTGCGTACGACGGCGCCGTCGCCCTCGATGGATTCGCCGACGTACTGGATCTTCTCACCGCCGTAGAGCTCGATCTTCGAGATGTAGGAGCGCTCGAGCAGATCGGTGAACAGGCCGACGAACTCGTCGCGCTCGGCCTGCGTCCTGGGCGCCCAGTGCCGCGCCAGCGACCGCTTGGCCGTCTCCGAGAAGTCGAAGATGTCGTTGGCAATCTGGCGGACGGCGGCGCGCCGTTCGCGCTGGTGTCCATCTTTCCTGAGCTCAGGATCGTCGAGGACCTTCACCGCGCGGTCGATCTGGGTGCGGAGCTGGTCGGTCGGCGCGCCCGCCCAGGCCCGATCGGAGCCGAACAGCGGGACCAGGAGCACGGCGGCCAACGCCAGCACACGGACGAACAGGGCCATCGCGGGACCTCCCACCACTACACCTTGCCGAATATATACTTGGACAGCAACTCCTCGAAGTCGACCGGCGCCTCGACCTCCCGGATCTTGCCGTTGGGCCCGATGATCTTATCCGAGCCGCCCGGGCTGATCCGGATGTACTTTTCGCCGATCAGCCCCTTGGTCTTGATCGAGGCGATCGAATCTTCCTGGAGCTTGATCCCGTTCTGTACTCGCAGCCTGACCCGCGCCTGATAGTCGGCCAGTCCGATCGACTCGACGCGTCCGATCTCGACCCCCGCGATCTCGACGGTCGAGCCCGACTTGAGCCCGCCGACAGACGGGAAGTCGACGGTCACGACGTATCCGCCGCTGCCGAGGAACGAGACCTGCCCCAGGCTGATCGACAGATATCCGAGCGCCAGGATCCCCAGAATGACGAAGATGCCGACCGCGATGTTCACCCGCGTCCGTTCCATCGGTTTCCTCCGTAGTGCGCGCCGCCGGCCGTCGCGGGGGCTGGGGACCCGCCGGCCGAGGCGCGCCTAGGAATCAGTATGAATCACTCTCGGCTCACCCGTTTTCCGGCTCGCCCCTGATGAACCGCCGGACCACGGGGTTGGTCGAGGCCTGGATCACCGCGGGCGACCCGACCTCCACGATGCGGCCCTCGTGCAGCATGGCCACCGAGTCGGCGATCTCGAAGATCTCGGGGATTTCGTGGCTCACGACCACGGCCGTGAACCGAAATCGGCGGTGCAGATTCAGGATCAGGTGATGGATCGTGTTGACCAGCACCGGGTCCAGGCCGGTCGTCGGCTCGTCGAAGAAGATGATCTCCGGCTCCGTCACCAGCGCGCGCGCGATGGCCACGCGCTTGCGCATGCCGCCCGAGATCTCCGCCGGGTACTTGGTGCCCACTCCTTCAAGTCCCACTTGAGCCAGCGCGGCCTCCACCCGCTTGGCGAGCTCGTCCGGTGGTGTCCGCACTTTCTCGCGCAGCGGGAAGGCCACGTTGTCCCAGCACGACATCGAGTCGAACAGGGCGCCGCTCTGGAACACGACGCCATAGGTCCGTCGGACCTCATCGAGGGCGCGCCCGGAGAGCCGGCTGATCTCGACGCCGTCCACCATGATCCGGCCGGCGTCGGGCCGAAGGAGCCCGATCAGGTGTTTGAGGAAGACCGACTTGCCGCCGCCGCTGCGCCCGATGACGATCGTGATCGTGCCGGTCGCGACTTCGAGGTCGAGCTCGTGCAGCACCGCCTGGCGCCCGAAGGACTTCGTGAGGCCTTCGACCTTAATCATCGGCCGTCATTGCAGGACCGACCCCAGGAAGTAGTCCCAGACCAGGATGAGCACCGAGGACGCGACGACCGCCTGCGTCGTCGCCCGCGCCACGCCCTCGGCGCCGTGGCCCACGTTGAACCCTTTGTAGGTGCACACCCACGTCACGATCACGCCGAACGAGATCGATTTCCAGAAGCCGACCATGATGTCGCCGAGATCGACGAACGTCTGCATCTCGCCGAAGTACGTGCCGGTGGACAGGCCGAAGAGCTTCACTCCGACCAGATAGCCGCCGAAGATCCCGACGATGTCGAAGATCGCCGTCATCAGGGGGAAGGTGAGGAGACCGGCCAGGAGCGAGGGCGCCACCAGGTAGCGCATCGGGTTCAGCGCCATGACCGTCAGCGCGTCGATCTGCTCGGTGATCCGCATGATGCCGAGCTCGGCGGTGAGCGCCGAGCCGGCGCGGCCGGTGACCATCAGCGCCGCCAGCACCGGTCCGAGCTCGCGGATCAGCGACAGGGCGACGGCGGGGCCGAGGAACGCTTCGGAGCCGAAGCGGACCAGGGTCAGGTAGATCTGAAGGCCGAGCACCATGCCGGTGAACGCGCCGGTCAGGAAGATGATCAGCAGCGAGCGGTAGCCGATGAAGTTGATCCGGTCGAGGAAGGCGCGCCACTTGAACGGCGGCGTGGCCAGCGCCGCGAGCGCTTCGACGAAGAACGTGCCGAACCGCCCCAGGGACTCGACGACCCCAATGGTCCACCCGCCGACGGCGT
The DNA here is from genome assembly GCA_035275385.1 of Candidatus Methylomirabilota bacterium. Classification (GTDB taxonomy): domain Bacteria; phylum Methylomirabilota; class Methylomirabilia; order Rokubacteriales; family CSP1-6; genus AR31. The sequence goes on from DATEMW010000441.1 coordinate 5,002, forward strand.
CGAAGGGGCGCAGCGCCGGTGCGAGCGGCCGCTCAGGCATGCGCTCGGCGGTAGATTCCCAGAGCCCAGAGCGGGAAATACTGGGCGTACAGGTGGTACTTCAGATAGAAGACGCGCGGAAATCCCGTTCCGTTCCACAACGCGTCCTGCCAGGAGCCGTCCTCGCGCTGGTTCTTCAGCAAGTAATTGATGCCGCGCTCTACCGCCGGCCCGTTCGTGCGACCGGCCGCGAACAGTCCCAGCAGCGCCCAGGCGGTCTGGCTCGGCAGCGACTCGCCGACACCCGCGAAGGCGTAGTCCTCGTAGCTCTCGCAGGTCTCGCCCCAGCCGCCGTCGCGGTTCTGATGCCGCTCGAGCCACCGGACCGCGCGCTGGACGTACTCGTGGCGCGGATCGACACCGATCGCGGCAAGCCCGCGGAGCACCGACCACGTGCCGTAGATGTAGTTGACGCCCCAGCGGCCGTACCACGGGCCGTCGTGGCGCTGCGCATGGCGCAGGAAATCGATCGCGCGCTGAGCGGGCTCGAAGTCTTTCCGATAGCCGAGCGTACCCAGGAGCTCGAGCCCGCGGCCGGTCAAGTCTTCGGTCGACGGGTCGAGCAGGGCGCCGTGGTCGGCGAACGGGATGTGGTTCAGATAGATGCGATTGTTGTCGGCGTCGAACGAGCCCCAGCCGCCGTCCGCGCCCTGCATCCCGAGAAACCAGCCGAGGCCGCGCTCCTTCGCGGTGCGCGCCATGTCGGGGTCGAGCCCGTGGACCTTTTCGAGCGCCATGACGACCATCGCCGTGTCGTCGAGGTCGGGATAGAAGTCGTTGTCGTACTGGAAGGCCCAGCCGCCCGGCTTCACGTGCGGGCGCTTCACCTGCCAGTCGCCGGCCACGAAGATCTGCCGCGCGATCATCCAGTCGGACGCCCGGCGCAAGGCCGGGTGGTCGGGCTGCAGATCGCTCTCGACCAGCGCGTTGACGGCGAGCGCCGTATCCCACACCGGCGACGGGCAAGGCTGGTAGTGGAGCGAGTCGCCCTCCTCGACGCACAGCGCCTCGATCTCCTTGAGCTGGCCCAGCACGAGCGGGTGATCGTCTGGATAGCCGAGCAGCCGCATCGCGAGGATCGAGTTCGCCATCGCGGGATAGATGCCGCCGAGGCCGCCCGGCACCCCGAGACGCTCCTCGAGCCAGAGCCGCGCGGTCTCGATCGCGCGCCGGCGCAGCGGGCGCGGCGAGAACCGCTCCCAGATCTTCAGGCCGTCGTCGACCGCGATGAAGAAGCTCTTCCAGAAGAGACCGCGCCAGCTGAAGGGCTCGGGCACGCGCGAGAAGCGCAGGCTCGTCTCTTCGCGGGCCACCGGCCACAGCTCGTCGAGCGAAAGGTGCGGCGGCAGCCACTTCACCGGCTTTCGATCCATCAGGACCAGCAGCGGCACCAGCACCGTCCGCGACCAGTAGGAGATCTCGTAGATGTTGAACAGAAAGAACGGCCGCGGCAGCAGCATGATCTCGACCGGCATCGTCGGCACGCCGTTCCAGTCGTACTCGCCGAACAGCGCCAGCAAGATCTTCGTGAACACGTCGGCCTTCGCGGGGCCGCCCATCTCGCGGATGAGCTCGCGCGCCGCGACCATCACCGGGTCGCTCAGCGGGACGCCGGCCATCTTCATGGCGAAGTACGCCTTGATCGTGGCCGAGAGGTTGGCCGGCCCGGCCTCGAACAGGCTGTAGCCGCCGTCGGGAAGCTGTTGGCTCTTTAGGTAGCGAACGGCGCGCGTCTGCTTGTCACGGTTCACCTGGTCGATGAGGTGACAGAGCAGCAGCTGCTCGGAGGTGATCGTGGTGTTGGCTTCGAGCTGACCGACCCAGTGGCCGTCGGGAGCCTGTTGGCCGAGCAGGTGCGTCTGGGCCCGCTCGATCGCGTCCTGCAGGTCCCTCACGCGCGTGATGGTAACATGCTGATGCGATTACGGAAACCTCTCGAATGGATCTCCTGCTCGGCACGATCATCCTCCGACCGTACGTCTTCGCGTTCCTGGCCGCCTACATCGTCGCCGGCGTCGCCGATCTCGGCTGGCGGCGTACGCTCGCGTTCACCGCGAGCGTCTGGCCCGTGGCGCTGCTCGCCGAGCTCTCGTCCACGCGCACGGGCATTCCGTTCGGGTTCTACTACTACACGGGGCTCACACGCGGCCGCGAGCTCTTCATCGCCGACGTCCCGTTCATCGATTCGCTCTCCTTCGTGTTCCTCGCCTACTCGGCGTTCTGCGTGGCGCGCTTCACCTTCGCCACGCGCGACGTGTCGCGCTGGGGGATGGCGATCGCGACGGGCGTGTTCATGATGGCGCTCGACGTCGTCATCGACCCGCTCGCCGTGCGGGGTGACCGGTGGTTTCTCGGGCCGCTGTTCGGTTACACGACGCCCGGGCCGTACTTCGGCGTGCCGCTCTCGAACTTCGTGGGGTGGGTGATCGTCGGCGCGGTGGGGTCCGGGGCGTATCTGGGAGCGTTCTCGAACCACTCCGGACGGCGGGTCTGGCCGGGAATCGCGTTATACTACGCCGTGCTTGGATTCAACCTCACCATGACAGTGCTGATCGGTGAGTTGCTGCTGGCGGTCATCGGTGCGACCATTCACGTCGTACTCGCTTTGTCCGTTTGGTCCATCTACCGGAAGCCGGGCGCCGTCGTGCGTCCGCAGAGCCGAGGTATGCAGCGCTTATGAGCGTGCCCGTTTCACAGATGTGGGCCGTGGCGTCCTATGTCGTCAAGCAGCGGCTGGCCGGGCGTAAGCGGTACCCGCTGGTGCTGATGCTCGAGCCCCTCTTCCGCTGCAACCTCGCCTGTGCCGGCTGCGGCAAGATCCAGTATCCGGCGCAGATCCTGAGAAAGCATCTGACGGTCGAGCAGTGCCTGGCCGCAGTCGACGAATGCGGGACGCCCATCGTCTCCATTCCCGGCGGCGAGCCGCTGATGTACCCGGACATCGGGCCGCTGGTGAAGGAGCTCATCGCGCGGCGCAAGTACGTCTACCTGTGCACGAACGCGATCCTCCTGAAGGAGAAGCTCGAGGCCGGCCTGTTCACGCCGTCGAAGTATTTCTCGTTCAGCGTGCACCTGGACGGTCTTCAGGAGGAGCACGACGAGGCGGTGTGCCGCGACGGTGTCTACGTGCAGGCGGTGGAAGGCATCAAGGACGCGCTGCGCCGCGGGTTCCGCGTCACCACCAACTCCACGCTCTTCGACGGCGCCAGCCCGCTCCGCGTGCGCGAATTCTTCGACGAGGTGATGAGCCTCGGGGTCGAGGGGATGATGATCTCCCCCGGCTACAGCTACTCGAAGGCGCCGGACCAGGAGCACTTCCTGCGCACCCAGCGCGCCCACGATCTGTTCTCGCGGGTCCTCTCGGACCCGAAGCCGCGGTGGCGGTTCAATCAGTCGCCGCTGTTCCTGCAGTTCCTCATGGGCAAGCGCGACTTCGAGTGCACGCCGTGGGGCAACCCGACCTACAACGTCTTCGGCTGGCAGCGCCCGTGCTATCTCCTGCAGGAAGGCTACGCGGCGACCTTCAAGGAGCTGCTCGAGACCACCCGCTGGGAGAACTACGGGCGGAGCAGCGGCAACGAGAAGTGCCGCGACTGCATGGTGCACTGCGGCTACGAGCCCTCGGCCGTCCACCACACGTTTGCGTCGTGGCGCGGATTCCGCGACACGGTGACGGCCACCGTCACCGGGCGGTACTGAGGCCCGACATGAGCGAGGGAACGACGCTCGAAGGCTGGGCACCCCAAATGGGCCCCGGTGTGTCGCTCGAGGAAGTCGTCGACAAGGCATTCGACTACCGCGGCAACGTCACGGTGGTGAAGACCGACGGCTCCGAGACCGAGGGGTATCTGTTCAATCGCAACGCGGATGCGGCGGTGCCGTTCGTGCAGATGTTCGATCTGAATGGCGCGGGCCCGTACACGATCGCGTATCGCGAGATCCGGACCATCCGGTTCACCGGGCGGGACACCGCGGCGGGGAACTCGTACGCGGCGTGGCTCCGCGCCAAGGAAGCGGCCCGGTCAGGCTCGGCGCCCCCCAAGGGCGTGTGAGCCGCGTCCTCGTCGTCACCGCCGTCGATCTCGAAGCCCGCGGCCTAGCCCGCCACCTCGCTCTCACACGCGTCGCGGAAACCGACTGGCCCCACTACCGCGGCGGCGCGCTCGATGTCATCTGCGCCGGCACGCGCGCCGCGTATCTCTCCTCGCGAGCCCAACGGTTCGAGTCGGCCGCGCTCGTGATCTCGGCCGGCGTCTGCGGCGCGCTGTCGCCTGATCTGGCCGAGGGCGACCTGATCGTGCCGGAGACGGTTGTCAGCGGTACGCGACGCCACACGACGGTGCTGCTGCCCGAGCTGAGACGGGCCGGCGTGCTGGTCTCGGTCGACGAGATCGTGGCGACGCCCGATCAGAAGGCGCGGCTCTGGGTGGAGACCGGCGCGCTCGCGTGCGACATGGAGTCGGCCGCGATCCTCGAATGGGCCGCCGCGAACGGGCGCCGTGCCGCCGTCGTGCGCGGGGTATCCGACCGTTCCAGCCGCGGCGTGCCGTCGGACCTCGCCGCCGTGGTCGAACCGGACGGGCGCGTGCGTACGACCCGGGCCATGCGCGCGGTGCTCGCGCGGCCGCGCGCGATCCCGGAGGCCATGATGCTGATGAGCGGCACCAACGCCGCGCTGAAATCCGTGGCCGCCGCGCTGGCCGCGATCGCCCGCACCCGCGCATGAGACGAGCAGGAGCCCTCGCGAAAGATCGGGCGCCCTACCCGGGTGATCGGGCGTGTCGGAGCCACGCCGCACCTGTCTCAGGCCACCCTCGGTCCAAGCCGGACTCATGGCCCCCGCTACAACAGACGCGCTAGTGACCGGCGCGACCGGATTCGTCGGCGCCAACGTCGCGCGCGAGCTCCTGCGCGAGGGCGCGACGGTGCGCGTGCTCGCGCGCCCCGGCGGCGATCGGCGCGCCATCGAGGGGCTCAAGCTCGACGTGTTCGACGGCGACCTGGTGGACGTGGCATCGGTGCGGCGCGCGGTGCAGGGCGTGCGCAGGGTCTTCCACGTCGCTGCCGACTACCGACTCTGGGCGCGTAACCCCGAGGAGATCTACCGCGCCAACGTCGAGGGCACGCGCGCGGTGCTGCAGGCGGCGGCGGATTCCGGCGTGGAGCGCGTCGTCTACACGTCGAGCGTGGGCGCGCTCGGGATCCCCAAGGACGGCACGCCCGGAACGGAGACGACGCCCGTCACGCTGGCCGACATGGTCGGCCCGTACAAAGCGTCCAAGTTCCTCGCCGAGCAGGTCGCGCTCGGCTTTGCCGCCAAGGGGTTTCCGGTCGTGATCGTGAATCCGTCGACGCCGATCGGGCCGTGGGACGTCAAGCCGACGCCGACCGGCCAGATGATCGTCGACTTCCTCAGGAACAAGATGTTCGCCACGCTCGACACCGGATTGAACCTCGTCCACGTGCGCGACGTGGCGCGCGGCCACCTGCTGGCCGGCGAGAAGGGCCGGGTCGGCGAGAAGTATATCCTCGGCAACGCGAATCTGACCCTGACCGAGATCGGCGTGCTGTTGGCCGAGATCGCCGGCTGCCGCGCGCCACGGGCCCGGATCCCGTACCCGGTGGCGTGGCTCGCCGCCGGGTGCATGGAAGCCGCCGCGCGGGTCACCGGCTCGCCCCCGCGCGCGTCGCTGACGGCGGTGCGGATGGCGAAGAAGCGCATGTTCTTCAGCTCGGCCAAGGCCGTCCGCGATCTCGGCCTGCCGCAGACCGACGTGCGCGTGGCGCTCCGCGAAGCGACCGACTGGTTCGTCGAGCACGGCTACGCCCGGCTCGCGCGGACACGCGCGTGATCGGCCACCTCGCGGCGCGGCTGACGCGCAAGAGCCGCTCGAACTTCTACTACGCGTTTCTCGCGCTGCCCAAGCGCCGCCGGGACGCGCTCTACGCCGTGTACGCCTTCTGCCGCACCGTAGACGACATCGCGGACCTCGGCGCCGAGCGCGGCGCCGATCCCGCCGAGCAGCGGCAGGCGCTCGACCGGTGGCGTCGCGACGTCGCGCTGTGCTACGAGCCGGGGGGCGCGCCGGCCGATCCGATCGCCGCGGGGCTGGCCCAGGCGGTGCGTGACTTCGCGATCCCGAAAGACGCGCTGCTGGCGATCATCGACGGCGTCGCGATGGATCTCGACCGGGTTCGCTACGAGACCGCGGAGGATCTGTACCCCTACTGCTATCGGGTGGCATCGGCGGTGGGTCTCTGCTGCATCGAGATCTTCGGCTACACCGATCCGCGCGCGCGCCAGTACGCGATCGATCTCGGCACGGCGCTGCAGCTCACGAACATCATTCGCGACGTCGGCGCCGACGCCCGGGCCGGGCGCGTGTACGTGCCGCAGGACGATCTACGAAAGTTCGGCGTGAGCGTCGAGGATCTCCAGGCCGGTCGCCATACCGAGCCGTTCGTGCAGCTCATGCGCCACCAGGCCGAGCGCGCGCGCCGCTTCTATCGCGCGGCGCAGGCCGGCTTTCCCAAGACGGACGCGCGCTCGCTGGTGCCGGCCGAGATCATGGGACGCATCTACTTCGCCCTGCTCGAGGAGATCGAGGCGCGCCGCTTCCAGGTGTTCGGCGAGCGCGTGACGGTGCCCACCGGCCGCAAGGTCGCGATCGCGCTCCGCTCCTGGGCGACCGCGCGCTTCGGCCTCGCAGGCTCGGGCGGCGGATTCGCGGCATGAAGGCCGCGGTCTACCGCGGCGGCGGCCGGCTCGTCGCCGAAGATTGGCCGCGGCCGTCGATCGGCGCCGGCGAGCTGCTGTTGCGCCTCAAGGGCTGCGGGCTCTGCGGCTCGGACATCGCGAAGATCGTCGATCCCGCCACGAAGGTCCCGGCCGTGTTCGGACACGAGGTCGTCGGCGAGGTCGCGGCCGTCGGTAGCGGCGTCGCCAGCTACGTGGTAGGCGATCGCGTCGTCGCGGCGCACCACGTCCCGTGTGGCGAATGTCACTATTGCCGGCGCGGGAGCGAATCGATGTGCGCCGCGTTCAAGGCCTCGAATCTCGATCCCGGTGGCTTCGCCGAGTACGTCCGCGTCCCGCCGGCCAACGTGCGGCACGCCACGTTTCGGGTGCCGCCGCACGTGAGCGATGAGGCGGCGACGTTCGTCGAGCCGCTGGCATGCTGTGCGCGCGCGGTGCGGCGCGCGCGGGTCCAGCCCGGCGACACGGCGGTTGTGGTCGGTCTCGGCTCGATCGGCTGCCTGTTCGTTCAGCTCCTCGTGCGCGCGGGCGCGGCGGTGGTGGGTGCCGACCCGCTTGCCGATCGCTCCGCATTGGCGCGCGAGCTGGGCGCCGCGGCCGGCGGCTCGCTCGACGCGGCGGCGAAGGATCAGCGGGAGCTCTCGGCCGGGCGCGGAGCCGACCACGTCATCATCACGGGCGGCGGCGCGGCGGTGCTTCCGTGGGCGGCCGGAATCGTGCGCGACGGCGGAGCCGTGCACTACTTCGCCGGCGGGGGCGGCGACGCGCTGCCGCTGCCGCTCGAGACGCTCTATCACCGCGAGCTGACGATCACGGCGACGTACTCTTCGTCGCCGGCCGACCTCACCGAAGCGTTCGGCCTGATCGCGAGCGGCGCCGTCCAGGTCGAGCGCCTCTTCACGCATCGCGTGCCGCTCGAGAGCCTGGCCAGGGGCGTCGATCTGATGCGCCGGCGCGAAGCGCTCAAGGTTTACGTCACGCCGTGAGGGCGATGGTCTTTCACGGGCCCGGCGATCTGCGCCGCGAGGATCTGCCGGTGCCTACGCCCGCGCGCGGCGAGCTGGTCATGCGGATCGAGGCGGCGCTGACGTGCGGCACCGACGTGAAAACGTTGCGCCGCGGACACCCGGTGATGATCCCGACCGTGCCGACCGTCTTCGGCCACGAGTTTGCTGGCACCGTCACGGCAGTGGGCGCGGGCGTGGGCGGCTTCCGCGGAGGCGATCGGGTGGTCGCGGCCAATTCGGCGCCGTGCGGCGCGTGTCCGTCGTGCCGGGCCGGGCGGCCGAATCTCTGCGAAGACCTTCTCTTCGTCAACGGCGCCTACGGCGAGTTCATCCTGCTCCCGGCGCGGCTCGTCGCGCGCAACGTCGTGCCGCTTGCATCATCGCTGCCCGCCGAGCGCGCCGCATTCGCCGAGCCGCTGGCGTGCGCGGTCCTGGCGATCGAGCGGGCCAGAGTCGAGGCGGGGCAGACCGTGGTCGTGCTCGGCCACGGTCCGCTCGGCTGTCTCCTCGGGATGCTGGCGGCCGCGCGCGGGGCGCGTGTCGTCATGGTCGGCAAGGCGGGCTGGCGATTCGACCGGCTCAAGCATCTCGGCTTTGCGCGCTGGATCGACGCGGTCGGCGCCGGCGACGTCGTCGAGGCGATTCGCGACGCGACCGGGGGCCGCGGCGCCGAGGTCACCGTGGACGCGACCGGCCGGCCGGAGGCGTGGCAGCAGGCCGTCGACCTAGTCGCCCGCGGCGGCACCGTGCTGTTCTTCGGCGGCTGCGCGCCCGGCACCACGATCACGCTCGACACGCGCCGCACGCACTACGAGGAGCTGACCCTGCTCGGCGCTTTCCATCACACGCCCGACACGATCCGGCGGGCGGTCGAGATGCTCGCGACCGGCGCGCTGGTACCCGACAGCCTGATCTCGCACCGGATGCCGCTGGAGGAAGTCGGTCACGCACTGGCGCTGATGGCCAAGGGCGAAGCGCTGAAGGTGTTGATCCGGCCGTGACGGCCCGCGTCGGCGTGTTCGGCGTGTCATACTATTTCCGGTGGGCAGGGATACCAGCGAGGCAAGGAGCCTTATGAAAGCACCCATCAGCGAGATCCTCCTGGCGGGGCCGCGTGGATTCTGCGCCGGCGTCGAGCGCGCGATCGACATC
>DATEMW010000442.1:0-5368 GCA_035275385.1 Candidatus Methylomirabilota bacterium
GTCAGGCTCACCGTGAAGACGGCGTTCGTGGTGCCGGCGTTGCCCTCGGTCACCGTGACGTCGTTGATCGCGAGCGTCGGCGCGTTGTCGTCGTTCGTGATCGTCCCGACGCCCTGGCCGTCGGCGATCGTCGCGTTCACCACGTTGGTCAGGTTGACGAGGAAATTCTCGTTGGTCTCGAAGACCAGGTCGCCGACGACGGGGACAGTGATCTGCTGGGTCGTGACGCCCGGCGCGAAGGTCAAGGTCCCGGTCCGCGTGGCGTAGTCGCCCGGCGCGAGTGCCGTCCCGTTCGACGTGGCGAAGTCGACGGTGACCGGCTGGACGCTGGCGGCCGACAGGGTCACCGTGAAGAGCAGATTGGTGGTGCCCGCGTTGCCTTCGGCCACGGTCGCGTCGCCGATCGTGAGGGTCGGTGTCGCCGCGGCGTCGTCGTTGGTGATGGTGCCGAGGCCCTGCCCGTCGGCGAGCGTCGCGTTGGTGGGCGCGCTCAGGTTGACCGAGAAGGCCTCAGTGGGCTCGACCAGCGTATCGCCGAGCACGGGCACCGTGATCTGCCGGCTCGTCGTGCCCGGCGCGAACGTGAGCGTGCCGCTGGTGGCGGTGTAATCGGAGCCCGCCGTGGCGGTGCCGTCCGCGGTGGCGAAGTTGACGGTCGTCGCCTGTGTCGACGCCGCGCTGAAGACGACGTTGAACACCGCGTTCGTCGTGCCGGCGTTGCCTTCGGTGACGGTGGCGTCGCCGATCGCCAGGGTCGGCGCTGCCGGCGCCGCCAGGCGGGTGATGCGCACGCTGCCGAAGCTCTTGTTGCCCGCTAGATCGGTCGCCTTGACGGTGAACACGTTCTTGCCGACGTCGAGCGAGACGTCCTCGAACGTGAAGCGCCCGTGCTGATCCGCAGTCGTCGCGGCGCCGGTGCCGAGGAGGGCGACGAGGGCGCCGGGGCTCGTCTTGCCGACGAGCGTGACCACGTCGAACGTCGTGCGATGGTCGCCGACCGGCGCCGAGTCGGACGCGGCCGCCAGGTCGAGCGTCGGCCGCCTGGGCGCCCGCGTGTCGAGCGTGAACGTGACGTCGGCGCGGACCGTGTGACCCTTCGCATCCGTCGCGATCAGGTGCAGCGTGTGCGTGCCGTCGTCCAGCGGCCGGCCGCAGAGCTCCTCGTTGATGCGCGCCAGGTCGGCGCGGCTCAGCGTGAACTGGCCGTCGGCGCCGAGCTCGCCCTTGATGCTCACGTAGTCGCGGAGCGACGTATCGTCGAAGCCGGCCTTGAAGCTCCGGATCGCGCTCGAATGCTCGAGCGTGCCCTTGATCGTCGGATCGGAGGTGACGCCGTCGGTCGCGCTGGCGCCGGTGTCGTGGGCGAGCTCGGCCTCGAGGCTCAGGTGGTGCTCGCCGCGCGTCCACGTGATGAATCGGTGATCGTGGGACGGATCGACCCGATGGTGGTCGACCTTCACCGCGTGCGGCAGCACGCCGGCCTGGAACAGGCTGTCGTGACTCAGCGAGTCGCCGATCTCGACCTTGTCGATCCCGTTGCCGGCCCGGCCGAGGATCTTGTCGTTGCCGTTGTCGAACTGGCCGTCGACCGGATCGATCCCGACCCGGACCGTCGTGTCGTCGACATCACCGTCGACCTTGAAGAGCTCGACGTGGCCCGTCCCGAACTCGTCGGCCGCCGCCCCGCTGCCGCCGAGCTGGCCGTCGGCGCCGAGATCGGCGCCGATCAGGAACGTGGCGTCGCGCAGATCGCCCTTGATGCGAACCTCGTCGACGGATTCGGCGCTGACTGTTCCGCCCTTCACGTCGTCGAGGACGAGACGATGCAGCGTGCCGCGGACCGAGAGATCGCCGTAGAGATCCGCGTCGCCCGCGCGCAGCTGGCCGAGCGAGCCGTCCACGCGGATGTCGTCGATCTTGGCGTCGGCGCCGTGGGTGGTGACGGTGAAGATCGAGCGAGAGTCGGTGCCGGTGAGCACGACGTCCCAGCGATCGCCGTCGCGAACGACCTCGCTCTTGCCGGGACCGGTCAGCGTGAACGTGGGCTGAGCGCCGTCGTGGTCGTGGTGCTTGGGCGCATCGCCCGGACGATCGTCGAAGTGCCAGCCCGCGAACGATGGGCCGATGACCGCGTCGTGCGGGTGCAGCGTGGTGAAGAGCGCGGGACCGTGTGCCGCGCGAGGCCCGCCGTTGTCGAGCAAGGTCGAGACCGCCGGCGCTTCGTGCGGCAGGATCGGCTGATTCAGAAGATCGACCGCGCCGACGAAATCGGCGCTGAGCAGAACGCGGCCCTCGAGAGGCTCGAGCACAAAGACCGAGGGAGTCGGCGCGCTCGCTACCTGGCGTCGCCGGCTCGCCGCCCGGCGCGCTCGCCTCTCGAGGAGACGACGACGAATCTTCCGAGGACGCAACCCAAGGATGAAGGCCCTGAGCTTTGCCAGGAAGAATGGATCCCGCATGGGGAGGTTCCCTCGGGGACTACGTTTTTAGCTGCGCTCTACCTCTTTAATTTCCGGAATTTGCCGCCTCGTTGGTGAGGCGGAACCTAAATCAATGAGTGCGATCTTATAGGTCATCGTGTGAAGGCTGTCAATCACGCGATCGTGACGGTCCCGCTGGGCGGAACCCCCTGGCCCGACGGGCGGCGCGACGCCTGGTCTATAATCCGCGTGCTCGAGCACGGTCCCCTTGGAAGCCGCACCAACATGATCCGAATGGAGGCAACGGCCCATGACCCGCGCCCGGTGTCTCTCCTGCATCGTCTCTCTGCTGCTCCTCGCCGGACTCGTGATCGGTCCACCGGCCGCTTCGGCGGAGGCGCCGGCCGGCCAGATGACCTGGGCCGTTCACTTCTCCCTGGCGCCGACGTTCTTCGACCCGGCGGAGACCCCGGGGCTCATCACCCCGTTCCTGGTCCTGTACGCGCTCCACGACGCCTTGGTGAAGCCCATGCCGGGCAAGCCGCAGGCCGGGAGCCTCGCCGAGTCCTGGACCGTGTCGCCCGACGGCCTGGTCTACGAGTTCGTGCTGCGACAGGGCGTGAAATTCCACAACGGCGACACGGTCAGCGCCGAGGACGTGAAGTTCTCGTTCGATCGCTACAAAGGCGCGGCGGCCACGCTCCTGAAGGCGCGCGTGGCGGGGGTCGAGGTCGTGGACGCCCAGCGCGTTCGCTTCAGGCTCAAGCAGCCGTGGGCCGACTTCATGACCTTCTTCGGGACGCCCGCCACCGGGGCTGCCTGGATCGCCCCCAAGAAGTACGTCGAGAAGGTCGGCGAGGACGCGTTCAAGAAGGCCCCCGTGGGCGCCGGCCCGTACAAGTTCGTGTCGTTCAATCCGGGTATCGAGCTCGTCCTCGAGGCGCACGAGCAGTACTGGCGCAAGGTCCCGAGCGTCAAGCGCCTCGTGTTCAGATCGGTGCCCGACGAGGCTACGCGCCTGGCGATGTTGAAGCGCGGTGAGGCCGACGTGGCGTACTCGATCCGCGGCGCGCTCGCGGAGGAGATCCGCAAAACGCCCGGGCTCACCCTGAAGGCGACGGGTGGCGCGTTCACCGAGTGGATCACGATCATCGATCAGTGGGATCCGAAGTCGCCGTGGGCCGACCGGCGCGTGCGCCAGGCGGCGAATCTCGCGATCGATCGTCAGGCCATCAACGATGCCGAGTATCTCGGGATGGCGAAGGTCACCGGGAGCATCATTCCGAGCGGCTTCGACTTCGCCTGGCACCCGCCCGTCTACCCGTACGACGCCAAGCGCGCCAAGCAGCTCCTGGCCGAGGCCGGCTATCCGAACGGCTTCGACGCCGGGCAGATCTCGGCGGATTTCGTCTACGCGTCGATCGCCGAGGTGGTGGCGAACTATCTACAGGCCGTCGGTATCCGCATCAAGGTGCAGCCGCTCGAGCGCGCCACGATCATCAAGGCCAACCAGGAGAAGAAGCTCAAGAACCTCACGCGGAGCGGCAGCGCGGCATTCGGCAACGCGGCGACGCGCATCGAAGCGTTCGTGCTCTCGGACGGCATGTACGCGTACGGCGGCTATCCCGACATCGACGGCCTGTTCCGCGAGCAGGGCGCGGAGCCCGATCGCAAGAAGCGCGAGGCGACCCTGCACAAGATCCAGCAGCTCATGCACGACAAGGCGATGCAGATGCCGCTCTTCGAGCCCGCGTTCCTGAACGGCTACGGCCCGCGCGTGGCCGAGTCGGGCCTGGGGCTCATCAGCTACCACGGCTACTCGGCGCCCTACGAGGACGTGAAGCTCAAGGCCCGCTGACCCAGAGATTGCGGAAGCGGGTGGCGACGGTGTCCTCGTAGGCGACGGGCGCCGCGAGGAGCCCGATCGAGCGCGCGAAGCCGTTCATCACCGAGACGGCCCTCGGGCCGATGGCGGGATCGTAGAACGGCAGATCGCGCTCCACGACCGCCGCGATGATCTCCGCGGCCGCCGGCGGAAAGCGACGCCGGCCGACCTCGGTGGCGCGCGCAGGGTTCTCGCGAAGCAGCCGCTGAGCGCGAACGATCGCGCGCACCGCCGCCGCCACCCGCTCAGGCTCCTTGTCGATCAGTTTGTCCGTCGTCGAGAGTCCCGCGAACGTGTACTGCCCCGCGTCGGGCGGCCCGTCGCCGCGCCGGACGTCGACGATGATCTTGCCGACGCCTCGGCGCACGGCGGTCTCGCTGCCGAGCGCGTTGGCCCAGAAGCCGTCGACCGCGCCGCGCTCGAGCGCCTCGGCCGCGGTCACGCCGAACGACGCTCCGGGATCGGTACCGCCGGGCACCGGCGCGATCTTCACGTTGTCACGCATCGGATCGATGCCAACCTCGTGGAGAAGCTGGAGGAACGCGCGGTCCGGGCCGGGAGCGGCGCCGATCCGCAGGCCCTTCACGGCGCCCACGTCCCCGCGGCGCGCGGGAAGATCCGCGCGAAGCACCAGGAGCCAGGGCGTGCCCTGCGAGAGCGCGACGACGACCTTGGCGCCCTTCCAGCCCGGAAACGCGAGCAACGTCGTGTGCGCGCCGCCGGCGACGAAGTCGACCGCACCGTCGCGCAGCGCGTTCACCGCGTCGAGCGACGGCAGGAGCTCGACATGCGCGTCGAGCCCTTCCTCACGATAGAGGCCGAGCTCCTCGGCCGCGAGCGCCGGAAAGTAGGAGTTCGTCACCAGGTCCGGTGTGGCGATCTTCATGGGAATCTCTCCGCGACTACTTCTCGGCGACGACGTAGTTCTTGAGCACGCCGATCCCGCCGATCTCGACCTCGATCACGTCGCCCGGCACCATGTCGCCGTCGGCGCCCTGGGTGCCCATCCAGAGCACGTCGCCGGGATGGAGCGTGGCGGTCTTGCTCATCTCGTGGAGCCACG
>DATEMW010000443.1:0-3423 GCA_035275385.1 Candidatus Methylomirabilota bacterium
GACGATCAAGCCCGGCGCCTATCCCTGGCAGAACCACGCCTTCGGCTGGCGGCCGGCCCACATCCACTTCTCGCTGTTCGGCAACGCGTACGCGCAGCGGCTCATCACGCAGATGTTCTTCCCGGGCGATCCGCTGCTGGCGATCGATCCGATCTTCCAGAGCGTGCCCGAGGCCGGGCGCGGGCTGCTCGTGGCCGATGTCGATCTCGAGCAAGGCATCGAGGGCGTGGCACTCGGCTACCGCTGGGACATGGTCTTGAGCGGGCCGCGCGCCACGCCGATGGGGGTCTGAGGATGCCGAAGCCCACGCCCTCGCAGACGGTCGGCCCGTTCTTCGCGCGCGATCTCTTGTGGAAAGACGGCGGCGTCGTGCTGTTCCCCGGTCGCTGGGACCGCATCACGCTGACCGGCTGCCTGGTCGACGGCAACGGCGCGCCCCTCGTCGACGCGCTCTTCGAGACGTGGCAGACGGACCCGACCGGCAAGTTCCCGTCGGGCGACGACGGCGCGCGGCCCTACGGCTACGGCCGCGTCTCCACGGACACCGACGGCCGCTACGCGATCGAGACCGTCATGCCCGGCTCCTTCAAAGGTCCGGGCGGCGAGACGTACGCGCCGCAGATCAGCGTCGCGATCTTCGCGCGCGGTCTCTTGAAGGCGCTGCAGACGCGCGTGTTCCTCGCCCCTCTCGAAGCGATCAAGGACGATCCCCTCGCCCGCGCCATCGGCGATCCCGAGCGACTTCGCACCCTGATCGCGACCCGCGACCCCAAGGACGCGAAGCTCTACCACTGGGACGTGCGGCTGCGGGGCGCCGGCGAAGCGGTCTTCATCGAGTACTAGCGCGCGAGCGCGTCCGTGAACATCGTCGGCCTCGGCTTCGCGCGCGACTCGTTCACCCAGGCGCTGTCGGGCGAGGCGTTCGTGCGGGCGATGCTCGACTTCGAGCGCGCGCTGGCCGCGGCCGAAGGCGAGGCCGGCGTCATTCCGCAAGAGGACGCGCAGACGATCGCGAAGGTGTGCTCCGAGCTCACGCTCGACCCCGCGGCGCTCGCGACGGAAGCGAAGAAATCTGGCTCGCTGGCGGTTCCGCTGGTCAAGGCGCTGACCGAGCGCGTGGCGCGCGTCGACGCGCGCGCCGCGGCGTTCGTGCACTACGGCTCGACCAGCCAGGACGTGCTCGACACCGCGCTCGTGCTCTGCCTCAAGCCCTGCCTCGCCGACGCCGACAGCGTCCTCGCCACGGCGGTGAGCCGGCTCGCCGGCCACGCGCGGCGTCACGCAGGCACGGTGATGCTCGGCCGGACGCTCATGCAGCCCGCCACGCCCATCACGGCCGGCATCAAGATCGCGCGCTGGGCCGCGGCACTTCACCGCTGCCGCCTTCGCCTCGCCGAGGCGCGTGAGCGCGCGCTCTGCATCCAGCTCGGCGGCGCCGTCGGCACGCTCGACGCGATCGGCGGCAAGCGCGCGATGGTGCGCAACGGCCTGGCCATGCGCCTGCGCCTGCACGAGGCGCGCGCGTGGCACGACCACCGCGACGACCTCACACGCTTGATGACCGAGCTGACGCTCGTCACGACCACCGTCGGCAAGCTCGCACGCGACGTCTCGCTGCTCTCGCAGACCGAGGTCGGCGAGATGCTCGAGTCCGCGCCCGTGAAGGGCGTGGGCGGCTCGAGCGCGATGCCCCACAAGCGCAACCCCGTCGCCTGCCTTCAGGCGCTGACCTCGGCCGCGCGCGTGCCCGGCCTGATGAGCACTGTGCTCGCGGCCGAGCTCGGCGAGCACGAGCGGGCACTCGGCGGCTGGCAGGCCGCGCTCGTGACGATCCCCGAGCTGGTCGACGCCGCCGGCGGCGCGCTCGACGCGCTCGACCGCATCGCCGCCGGTCTCGTCGTGAACGCGGACCGGATGAAGGCGAACCTCGAAGCCCTGCAAGGCCTCGTCTTCTCCGAGCGCCTCGCCCGCGTGCTCGCCCGCGAGATGGATCGCGCCAGCGTTCAGGCGCTCGTCGACGATTGGTCGTCGCTGGCGGTCAAGGAGCGCCGACATCTCAAAGACGTCGCACTCGCGGCCCGCCCCTCGCTGGCCGCCCACATCGACGACGTCTTCTCGTTGGATGCGCTGGTGAAGGAGCTGGCGCCGGTCCTCGACGAGACGCTCGCCGGCGTACCCACCGAAGGCTAACCCGTTCCTCTATGCGGACCGCTCCGGTACCTACCCTGTTGCGTTTCCGGAAATCCAGCGCGACTATTGGGCCCCCGTAAATCCGAGTAGCGCCGAGAGCGGCGAGAAAGGAGGAGACCTAGAGGAGTCACGATCGAGAACCAGTCCCGCCATTGAAGGAGAAGTTCAATGAAGACCCGCTCGTTCGTGGTGGTGGTGGTTGTGGCTCTGCTGTTCCTCGGCGCACCCGGCGCCAGTGCCCAGATGGTCGGAAACGCCGCCTGTCCCGGAGAAGACGTCTTCTTCAATCCCAGCGAAGGACAGGACATCTTCGTTCCCCCCGGCTACAAAATCGAAGTCTTCGCCTCCGGCTTGAATTTCCCGGCCGGGATTGCGTTCAAGGGCAACTCGAACGACTTCGAGGTGTTCGTGACCGAGTCGGGCACCGGCCTTCCCGGTCGGTGTAACGGCGCCGAGTTCTTCCGGGACACCGCGAAGGTTCCGGACGCGGCGAACCCGTTCCTGCCTCAGGTCCGCGTCCTCGACGATCACGGCACCACGCTTCGGCGGCTCGGCCGTGCGCCGTCGGTCGCCGCGCGTGAAGGCGCGGCCTTCCTGCACGCGCCGACGATCGGGATCGCGTTCGAGAACGAGTTCCAGGGCGGCAAGCTGCTCGTCAGCGACTCGCTGCAGGGCGTGCGCGGCGCGCAGGGTCCGAAGAACTCCTCGCGCATCGTACAGCTCGACGCTAAGAACGGCGCGCTGCAACAGCTGATCATCAACCTGCCGACCGGCGACCATCCCACCGAGCAGATCACGGTGAAGGACGGCGTCATCTACTGGTCGCAGGGCTCGGTCACCAACTCCGGCGTGGTCGGTCACGACAACGGCGGCCCGGTCGGCGGTCCCGCCGACACCGGCGGCACGATCCAGCACGAGATCCCGTGCGAGGACGTGGTGCTGAGCGGCAACAACTCCGACTCCGGCGACGGGCACGTCACCGGCGGCTTCCTGCCGCATGGCGTCCCCGGCTCGGCCGGCCAGGTCGTCCACGCATTCAGCGGCGCCTCGCAGCCGGGCATGTGCAGCGGCGCGATCCTCGCCGCCGACCTGAAGAATCCGCAGAAGACGGTGCGCCCCGTGTCGTGGGGCTACCGCAATCCGTTCGGCATCCGCTTCGCGCCGAACGACCATCCCCTCAACGGCGCGCTGTTCGTCACCGAGAACGGCGAGGACGAGCGCGGCGCGCGGCCG
>DATEMW010000444.1:0-4927 GCA_035275385.1 Candidatus Methylomirabilota bacterium
GGGGGTCGAGACGCTCATGTGGGGCTCCGACTATCCGCACGGCGACGGCGTGTGGCCGGAGTCGTCGAAATACATCGAGGAGCAGTTCGGCCACCTGCCGGCGGACGTCACCCACAAGATCACCTGCGAGAACGCGGGCAAATTCTACGGGCTGATGTGAGGCTCTGAGCACAGCGACAAGGAGACCGATCGTGAAGTATCTGACGACCATACGGGCGTTCGGCGCCCTCGTGCTCCTCGCGGCTGCCTCGGCCGCGCCGCCGGCCGCCCGGGCCGCCGAGGTTCAGGTGTTGAGCGCGGGCGCGATGCGCTCGATCGTCACGGATCTGGGCGCGGCGTTCGAGAAGGAGACGGGCCACACCCTGAAGTTCAGCTTCGCGACGGTCGGCCAGATCAAGGCCAAGCTCGCCGAGGCGGCGCCGGTCGACGTGGTGGTCATGACGGACGAGGCGATGCGAGACATGTCACGGCAAGGCGCCGTCGCCGAAGGCACGTGGACCGCGATCGGACGCACGGGCATCGGCGTGGCGGTGCGCGACGGCGCGCCGAAGCCGGACATCGGGAGCCCGGAGGCGCTGAAGCAGGCGCTCCTGGCGACGAAGTCGCTCACCTACATCGATCCCGCGCAAGGCGGGACCAGCGGCATTCATTTCGCGGGCGTGCTGCAGAAGCTCGGTATCGCCGATGCGGTGAAGCCGAAGACCACCCTGGTGCCGGGCGGCTACCCGGCCGAGCTCGTCGCCAAGGGCGACGTGGAGATGGTCGTCCACCAGATCAGCGAGATCATCCCGGTCAAGGGCGTGACCCTGGTCGGCCCGCTGCCGAAGGAGCTGCAGAAGACCACCGTCTACGCCGCGGGCGTCACGGTCCCGAGCAAATCGAACGAGCCCGCACGTGCGTTCGTCACGTACCTCGCGCGGCCTGACTTCAAGCCGAAGCTCGCGGCAGCGGGGCTCGACTACAAGGAGTAACCGGTCGTCATCGACCCGCACCCTGCTGCGGGTCGAGCCAGTCGCGCAGGCCGTCGGCGAGCATGTTGAAGCCGAGCACCGCGATCAGGATCGCGAGGCCCGGGAACACGACCACCCACGGCGCCTGCAGCATGAAGCCGCGGCCGTCCGCCAGCATCAGGCCGAGCGACGGAGTCGGCGGCCGCACGCCCACGCCCAGAAACGAGAGCGCCGCTTCCACCAGAATCGCGATCGCCATCAACACCGAGGCCTGAACCAGGAGCGGTGTCAGGCAGTTGGGCACGATATGGCGCACCACCAGGCGCTGCGCGGTCGCGCCGACGGCGCGCGCGCCCTCGACGTAGACCTCGGCCTTGGTCGCGAGCACGGCGGCCCGCACGACGCGGGCCACGATCGGCACGTACACGACCGCCAGCGCCAGCGACACCAGGAGCACGCCGGTGCCGAACACGCTGGTGAGCGCGATCGCGAGCAGGATCGCCGGGAACGCCATCAGGATGTCGAGCGGCCGCATGATGACCTGGTCGAGCACGCCCTCGGCGTAGCCGGCCAGCAGGCCGAGCGGCAGGCCCAGGAGCACGGCGAGCGCAACCGAGGCGAGCGCGACGCCGAGCGAGACCCGGTAGCCGTGAACGACGCGGCTGAACACGCTCCGGCCAAGATCGTCCATGCCGAAGGGCTCGACGGCAGTCGGCGCGCGCAGCGCGGCGGAGCTGGCGATCTCGGTCGGGCTACCCGGCAGCACCAGCGGCGCCGCCAGCGCCAACAGCGCCAGCGCGACGACGATCGCCAATCCGATCGCCGCGACGGTGGACGTCCCGCGCATCATCGGCGGCGCAGCCTCGGATCGATGAGCCCGTAGAGGACGTCGGTGACGAGGTTCACGAGCATGAACATCGCGCCGACCACCAGGAGTCCGCTCTGCACGACCGGATAGTTGCGCTCGAGCACGGCGTCGAGCGTCATCCGGCCGAGCCCCGGCAACGTGAAGATCGTCTCGACCACGATCGCGCCGCCGAGCATGTAGCCGACCTGCAAGCCGATCACGGTCACGATGGGAATGGCCGCATTCGGCAGCACGTGCCGAACGAGGATCGCGCCTTCGCCGAGGCCCTTGGCGCGCGCGAACTGCACGAACGGACGATGCACGACGTCGAGCACCGCGGCGCGCGTGAGCCGGCCGAGCGCGGCGGCCCGGCTCGACGCAAGCGTGAGCGTCGGCAGCGCCAGGTACCAGAGATTCTCGAGCGGCGCCTCGGTGAGCGGCACGAACCCGCTCGACGGCAGGACACCCGCCGCCAGCGACAGGAGGAGGATCAGCATGATCCCGAGCCAGAAATCGGGCAGCGAGATCCCGAGGAGCCCGAGCGCCAGGGACGCGCGATCAGCGACGCCGCCCCGGCGCGCTCCGGCCACGAGCCCGAGCGGCACACCGATCAGCGCCGCGGCCACCGCCGCCAGCAACGTCAGCTCGATCGTGACCGGCAACCGATCGAGGATCATCCGCCCGATCGGCTCGTTCTGCCGAAAATCGATCCCAAAATCCCCGCGCAGCACACCGCCAAGCCACCGCGCATACTGCGTCGGCAAGGCCTCGTCGAGATGAAACGTCTCCCGCATCGCCCGAACACTCTCGGGAGTCGCCTTGTACCCGAGGACCACGACGGCAGGATCACCGGGAATCACCCGCATGAGCCCGAACACGAGCAAGCTCATGCCGAGCAACAGCGGCACCGCGAGCAAGAGCCGCCGG
This sequence comes from Candidatus Methylomirabilota bacterium, assembly GCA_035275385.1. Classification (GTDB taxonomy): domain Bacteria; phylum Methylomirabilota; class Methylomirabilia; order Rokubacteriales; family CSP1-6; genus AR31. Next base: position 2,725 of record DATEMW010000444.1, read on the forward strand.
ACGACGTAGACGACCGACGGCATTCAGTCCGGCCGCGCTGGCGTGAGTGGCGCCCCCTCGTCAGCTGAGCCAGACGTCTTCGAAGCGCAGCTCGAGCGACGAGAGCGGGACGGCGCCCTGCACGTTGGGCTTCATCCAGTATCGCTGGATCTCATTGCTGAAGACGATGAGCGACCCTTCCTCCTGAAACCACCGCACGAGCTCCGGGTACATCTTCTTGCGCGCCGCCGCGCTTGCCGTGTAGCGAAAGGCGTCGAGTCGCTTGTCGGCCTCTTCGGACTTGAAGCCGGTGAAGTTCCAGGGCGACGTCGAGTGCTGCATCGGGTTGTAGAACATGTCGGGATCGACGGTGACGCTCCACCAGGCGCCCGCGATGTCGAACTTCTTGCCGACCAGCGACTCGAAGTACTGGCCGGACTCGAGCGGCTGGACTTCCAGGGTGATGCCGATCTTCTTGAGCTGCTCGCGCAGGATCTCGCCGGTCTTGACCAGCACCGGCACCTGCGACTTGACAAGATAGGTCAGCGAGAGCCCGCCCCCGACACCCGCCTCGTTCATGAGCTGCTTGGCCTTGGCGAGATCGGGCCCGCCCTTGTGGGCGTTGACGCCGGTCGCCCAGATGCTCGGCTCGGGTGTGGGCTCGGCGGTGACGACGTGGCTGCCGTAGTAGACGAGCTTCACGATCTCCGCGCGGTCCACCGCCCACGCGATCGCCTGCCGCAGACGCTTGTCGGCCAGCGGCGGCTTGCTGGCGTTGAGCATGAAGTAGAACGGAAAGTACGGCCGGCCGGGCGACGACTTCATGTCGCGCGCCTTTTCGAGCTCGCCGACGCGCTGGGGCGGAACCGTCTGGATCCAGTTGAACCGACCGGTCTGCAGGCCCGTGAGCCTCACCGTGTCGTCGGCGGGCGCGTAGAACATGATCTTGTCGAGGTACGGCCGGCCCGGACGGTGATACTTCTCCCACCGCTCGAGCGTGATGTGGTCGTCCTTCACCCACTCGACGAAGCGATAGGGCCCGGTGCCGATCGGAAACAGCTTCGGGTCCTTCTCGCCGAGCGCCTTCTCGTTCACGACCTCGGTGGCCTGGGCCAGCGAGGCCAGGAACGACCCCCACGGGCGGCTCAGGTGAAAGCGCGCTTGATACTTGCCGACCGCCTCCACGCCCTCGAGCGGCGAGAAGAAGATGCGCATCGGCAGCTTGTTCTTGGCGTCGAGGATGCGCGCGAAGGTGAACGCGACGTCCTTGGCCGTGAACGGCTCGCCGTTGTGAAACGTCGCGTTGTCGACCAGGTCGAAGAGCCAGGTCTTGTCGTCCTCCTGCTTCCACGACTTCGCCAGGCCCGGGACGAACTGGCCGGCCTCGTCCACGTAGACCAGCTTGTTGTAGACGTTCTGGTAGACCTGGAGCGACGAGTAGAGCTGCGCGTAGCCCGGGTCCATGTTCACCGGCTTGTCCACCGTCGCGACGCGCAGGATGCCGCCACGCTTGGGCTGGCCCTGAGCGCCGGCAAGCCGAACGTTTTGTCCGACGAGCGAGCCCTCGCCGATGAGCGAGCCCAGCCCCGCGCCCACCGCAAGTCCGCCGGTCCGATGGAGCCACTCACGTCTGGTGATCTTGCTCATCGCCCGTTCCTCCCGAAGACTCCGTCGTAGGTCACGCCATCCTTCATGACCAGGCTCACCCGTCGTATCGCCTGGATGTCTTTCAGCGGATCGCCGTCGATCGCGATCAAGTCCGCACGCTTGCCCGGCGCCAAGCTCCCGACCTGATCGTCGATGCGGCAGGCCTCGGCGCCCCAGCGCGTGCCGGCCAGCAGCGCATCGCGATTCGACACGCCGAAGCGCACGAGCGTCTCCAGCTCGACCGGCATCAGCCCGTGCATGCTGTCGGTGCCGCACGCGTACCGAATGCCGGAGGCGAGGTGGCGAGGAAACGTCTCCCCGGCGACTCGCCTCGCCTGGCGGACTTTCTCCATGATGATCGGGCGCTGACCGTCGCCCTGCTCGATACCGGTCGGGTGCATGAAGATCGAGAAGGTGCAGATGAGCCAGACCCGGCGCTCGACCATCAGCGCGACGTCCTCGTCGCCGGCCAGGAGCCCGTGCTCGATCGTGCCCACGCCCTCCTCGACCGCCAGGCGCAGGCCGGCGCCGCCGTGGGCGTGGGCGGCGGCGTAGGTGCCCGCGCGATCCGCCTCTT
>DATEMW010000445.1:0-3421 GCA_035275385.1 Candidatus Methylomirabilota bacterium
CTTCAGGGGCATCGACACCGCGAACCAGCGGCGGCACTACTTCGAGGCGGGCGTCGGCGAGGGGCTCGCGGCCGCGTATCGGGCCGGCATCGTCACGCGCGCGGATCTCTTCCTGCAAACGAAATTCACGTACGAAGGCGGCCAGGACCATCGGCTGCCCTACGATCCCTCAGCCCCGTTGTCCACGCAGGTCGCGCAATCGATGGCGAGCTCGCTCGAGCATCTCGGGACCGATCACGTCGACAGCTACGTGCTGCACGGCCCGGCCTCCGGCCACGGCTGGACCGAACACGACGCCGAGGTGTGGGCCGCGATGGTGAAGGAGCGCGACGGCGGCCGTACGCGCGTGCTGGGCGTCAGCAACGTCTCGCTGCGGCACCTGCACCAGATGGCCGCGACGGGCGCCGAGCTTCCCGCGTTCGTGCAAAACCGCTGCTTCGCGCGCGCCGGGTGGGATCGCGACGTCCGGGCCTTCTGCAGTCAGCACACGATCGTCTATCAGGGCTTCTCGCTGCTCACGGCCAACATCGAGGTGCTGCGCTCGCGGCTGGTCGGAGAGCTCGCCGCGCGGCTCCGGGCGACCCAGCCTCAGGTCATCTTCCGGTTCGCCCTGGCGGTCGGTATGCTGCCGCTGACCGGGACAACCGACCCGGCGCACATGAAGCAGGACCTCGCGAGCCGCGACCTGTCGCTCTCCACCGACGACGTGTCGGCGATCGAGCGACTGGCCGGTTAGGGGCGCGCCTCGACCCTGATCCCCGCTGCGTTCCGCGTCCGGAGCTTCCGCTTCCAGTGGCCGGCCGACCTTCTCACGTCGCTCGCGTTCGAGATGGAGACGGTCATCCTCGGCTGGTACGTGATGGTGTCGACCAGCTCGGTGCTGTGGCTCACCGCCTTCGGCTCGCTGCTGCTGCTCGGCACGCTCGTCTCGCCGATGTTCGGCGTGCTCGGCGACCGGCTCGGCGCCCGGACGATGCTCGTCGCGATGCGCGCGATCTACGCCTCGCTCGCGACGGTCGTGCTGGCGCTGACGCTCACCGGGAGCCTGACGCCCGCCTGGGTGCTCGCGGTCGCAACGCTGGCCGGCATCGTGCGCCCCAACGAGCAGGTGATGCGCAACACGCTCATCGGCGAGACGATTCCGCCAGGGCATCTGATGGGCGCAGTCGGCCTGTCGCGCGCCACGATGGACTCCGCCCGCGTCGTCGGCGCGCTGGCCGGTGCCGAGCTCTCCACCGCACTCGGCATCGAGCGCACATACGTGCTGGTCACGAGCCTCTACGCCGCGAGCCTCGTCCTGACCTCGGAAGTGGCGCGCCGGCGCCCCGTTCCCGACCCGGCTGCCCGCGCGCTGGGCGATAGCGCCACGGAGGGCCACGACGTCGCCCTGGTGCCGTCGCGGCGCCGCGAGCTGAAGGACGGTCTCCTGTACGTTCTCAGGACGCCCGCGCTCCTGGCCATGATGTGGCTCGCGTTCCTGATCAATCTCACGGCCTATCCGATCTCGAGCGGCCTCTTGCCGTACGTCGCCAAGCAGGTGTTTCTGGTCGGGGCGACGGGGCTCGGGTGGCTCGCCGCCAGCTTCGCGCTCGGAAGCCTGCTCGGCTCGATCGCGACGATCGCGACAGGCGGGCCGCGGCGGCTGGCGCGCTCCGTCCTGGTCTACACCGCGGTGTGGTACGCGATCCTCTTCGGCTTCGGCCATCTCGGCAGCATGGGCGCGGGACTGGCGGCCCTGCTCGTGGCCGGCTTCGTGCAGAGCATCGCGATGATCGCGATGACCGCGTATCTGCTCAACGCGTCCGACGAGCGCTTCCGGGCGCGCGTGATGGGCGTGCGAACGCTCGCGATCTACGGCATGCCGCTCGGCCTGATGGCCTCGGGCGTGCTGATCGAGCGCATCGGGTATTCACCCACCATCAGCGTGTTCGCGGGCGTCGGGCTCGTATTCACCTTGCTCATCGGGATCCGCTGGCGCGCCAGCATCTGGCAGCGCCGCCGGCAGCCGGCCGCGACGACGCTCGCCCAACGCGGCTGAGCCGCCGGTCGGTCTACAATCGTTCATGCCTCCCCGCTCGCGGCTGCGCGTCCTCGATGCCAAAACGTTATGGGTGGTGTGGACCGTCCTCGTCGTCCTCGGCGCCCTCGCACTCCTGTACTTCTTGCGCACGGTGCTCCTTCTGCTGGTGTTTTCAGTGGTGTTCGCGTACCTGATCTTCCCGCTCGTGAGCCTCGTCGAGCGCTTCATGCCGCGACGATCCCGACGTCCTCTCGCGATCGGCGTCGTCTACCTGGTGCTGATCGCCGCACTCAGCACGCTCGTGGCGGTGGTCGGCCAGCCGTTGGGCCGCGAGCTGACGGCGCTCGGCCAGAAGTTCCCGGAGATGTCCGAGCAGATCAGGAGCGGGCGCGTGATCAGCAACATCTTTCCGCGGTGGGGCGGCGCCGACATCCTCGACGACCTGATGCGATCGCACCTGCCCCAGGTGCTCCAGTACGCTCAGCACGCCCTCGCCGGCGCCGTCGGCTGGCTGACGGGGGCGTGGGTCGTCATCTTGATTCCGGTCTTCGCGTTCTTCTTCCTGCGCGACGCCGAGCGCATCGCGGACGCGGCGACCGAGGCGGTCATCGCGCGCGGCGGATCGCGCGCGCTATTGGAGACGATCGCCCAGGACCTGCACGCGGTGCTCGGCGAGTACGTCCGCGCGCTGGTGCTGCTCTGCGCCTTGACGTTCGTGGTGTGGACGCTGTTGTTCCTGGTCACCGGCGTGCCGTACGCGCTGGTGCTGGCGGCGATCGGCGGCGCGCTCGAGTTCCTCCCGGTCGTCGGCCCGCTCGTCGCGGGGATTACGGTGGTGTCAGTCGCGCTGTTCGGCGGCTTTGCACACCCCTGGCTTCTGCTGGTCTTCATCGTGATCTGGCGTCTGATCCAGGACTACGTGTCGAGCCCGATGATCATGGGGCGCGGCGTCGAGCTCCATCCCGGGCTGGTGATCTTCGGCGTGCTCGCCGGCGGTGAGCTGGCGGGCGTGGCGGGAATGTTCCTGTCGGTGCCGGTGCTCGCTGGGCTGCGCGTCGTGTTGCAGCGCCTTCGCGACTTTCGCGTCGAGCCTACCGTGGCCTGAGGCCAGACGCCTCCTGGATCGCCCGCCACACCGCTTCGGCGGTCGCCGGCATGTCGACGTGAGTCACGCCGAGCGGCGCCAGCGCGTCGAGGATCGCGTGGATCACGGCACCGGGCGCGCCGACCGTGCCGCCCTCGCCGGCGCCCTTGACGCCGAGCGGGTTCGTCGGGCTCGGCACGTCGCGGCTCGTGACCGAGATCGACGGCAGCTCGTCGGCGCGCGGGATCGCGTAGTCGAGGAACGAGCCGGATAGAAGCTGCCCGGTCGCGGGATCGTACGCGCACCGCTCGGTCAGC
>DATEMW010000446.1:0-12994 GCA_035275385.1 Candidatus Methylomirabilota bacterium
TCGGCCCAGCGCTCGAGAAGCGTCAGGCGGTCGGGATTGACCGCGCTCTGGAAGACTTCGAACTGCTCGCAGCCCGGCTCTTTCATGACCTCGGCGCAGCGGCCCTTGTACGCTTCGGCCAGCTGCGCCCCTTTGCCGGGCGCCGCGGTGATCGTGACGACGAGTCTGATGGCCATCGCGCTGTCTCCTTGCGGCGGCCGAGCGACACCGGCCGCGCCTCAGTCGATTCGACGGGGACTGTGCGCGGTCGCCTGGGCTGCTGTCAAGGCTTGCACGAGAGCGAGACGGAGGCGCCGAGGCGCGCCGAGTGCGCCGCGGCCGCGACGACCTCCAGAGCCCGAATGCCGGCCGCCGCGGGGACCTGATTGGGCGCGTGCCCGGCGCACGCATCGAGGAACGCCTGGAGCTCGACGCGCAACGGCTCGTCGCCGCGTGTCGACAGCTCTTCCTTCCCGGTCTCGACGGCCTCCCACGCCTCGCCGCGCCGCCGGTGCTCGCCCAGGAACAGCGTGACGACCGCGGTGCCGTAATCCGCGACCAGGGCGCCCTGCTCGCCGACGATCACGCAGTCGCGCCAGGTGCCGGGGACGAAGTAGTCGGCCTCCACGACCGCGGGCACGTCGCCGTAGTGCACCACGGTCACCGACAGATCGTCGAGGCCGCGGCCCAGGAAGTCGCGCTGCACGGCGGAGACTTCGGTGGCCTCACGGCCGAGAAGATACGCGAAGAGGTCGAAGAAGTGGATGGCGTCGGTCTGCGTGACGCCGACGTCCGTTCGCGGCCGCTTGAATCCGGAGAAGCGGCCGGTGGCATAACGCACCCGGCCGATGCGGCCGGCGGCGAGCGCCTCGCGCAAGGTCGCGGTCACCGGGTGAAAGCGGAAGATGTGACCGACCTGCAGCACACGGCCGGCGGCGTCGGCCGCCGCTTCGAGCTGCCGTCCCTCGGCTACCGTCAGCGCCAGCGGTTTCTCGACGAAGCAGTGGCGGCCGGCCGCCAGGCACTCGCGCGCAATCGCGTAGTGGCTGTCCGCGGCGGTGGCGATGTCCACCGCGTCGACCTCGGCGAGCGCCTCGCGAAAGTCCGCCACCGCGCGGTGCGGCGCGACGCCGTGACGCACGCCCCACGCCAGACGCTCAGCCGAGACGTCCGCAGCCCAGACCGCCGCGCCGAGCTCGCGGAGCACGCGCAGGTGCTTTTCGCCCCAGCGGCCGAGGCCGACCAGCAGGATGTTCACAAGTGAGGTTCAGCCGCGGATGAGGTCACCGCCCACGTCCTCGACGACCTCGTAGCGGAGGAAGCGGGCGCTCATCCACCGGATCACCAGCAGGTCCGCGAAGGCCACCACGGCGCGATTGAGCACGCCGTATTTCGATTGGCCGAAGCGACGCGGGCGGTGGCGCACCGGGACTTCGATGACGCGATAGCCGCGCATCTTGAGCAAGGTGGGGATGAACCGGTGGAAGCCGCGATAGAGCACGAGCTCGCGCAGACATTCTCGCCGAAACGCGCGGAAGGTGCAGCCGCTGTCCTGGATCGTCTCGTCGGAGACCCAGTTGCGGATGCGATTCGCGACGCGCGACGACACGCGGCGCACCAGATTGTCGCCCGCGGCGCGGTCCACTCGCCAGCCGGTCACCGCGTCCCACTGGTCGAGGTGCGAGAGCAGCATCGGGATATCGGCTGGATCATTCTGCAGGTCGGCATCCATGACCACGACGCGGGCACCGCGCGCCGCCTTGAACCCGGCGTCGGTCGCCGCGGTCTCGCCGCAGTTCGCCTTCAGGCGGACCAGCCGCACACGCTGGTCGGTCTCGCGGAACGCGCGGATGATCTCGGCGCTGCGATCGCGGCTTCCGTCGTCGACGAACACGACCTCGAAGGCGAGCCCGAGGCGTTCGAGCACACCGCGGAGCTCGGCCCAGAGTGGGGAGAGACTCGCTTCCTCGTTGTAGACGGGGATGACGACCGAGAGGTCAGTCACCCGGCTCCCCCGACGAGACGCGCCGGGCCGTGCCCTGCCATTCAGCGACGAGCGTTTGCGGGAGGTTGAGCCGGTCCAGCACCCGGGCGATCGTGTGGTTCACGATGTCGTCCAGATCTTTGGGACGGTTGTAGAAGGCGGGCATGGGCGGCAGCAGCACGGCGCCCATCTCGGCCAGCGCGAGCATGCATTTGAGATGGCCGATGTGCAGCGGCGTCTCGCGCAGCAAGAGGATCAGCGGCCGCCCTTCCTTCAGGGTCACGTCGGCCGCGCGCGCGATCAGCGAATCGGTATGGCACGACGCGATCGCGCCCGCGGTCTTGATGGAGCACGGCGCGATGACCATCCCGGCTGTCCGGAACGAGCCAGACGCGATCGAGGCGCCGATGTCGCGGATGTCGTAGTGGTGGGCCGCGAGCGCCTCGACGTCGCGCACCGTGAAGGCCGTCTCCTCGACGATCGTGCGCTTGCCGGGCGCCGAGATGCAGAGATGCGTCTGCACGTCCGGATTGCCGCGAAGGATCTCGAGCAGGCGAATGCCGTAGATCGAACCGGTCGCACCCGTGATCCCGACGACCAGGCGCTTCAGAGGCGGAACCTCTTGCGGAACACTTCCTCGCGGGTCTTCTCGTAGAGCACTTCCCACTCGTGGCTGCCCTCGGGCATCGGCCGTGAGTAGGACGAGAGGATCTTCCGCACCTCGCCGTCGATCGATTCGGCGAGCTTGGCTTCTTCGGTGAGCGCTCGGAGAATCTCGGTCCGCACCTCGTCGGGCGCCCTGAAGCTGACGCCCTCCGTCGTGCCGAGCTGCTTGAGGATGGCGTCGGTGAGGTGGAAGAGCCGCTCCCGACTCATCCGCGTCATTAGAGGACGAACCCCCGCTCGCGCGCGAGCTTCTCCTTCACCTTCGTCAGCAGCTGGCGGTAGTCGGCCGCCGAGTCCTTGATCTGCTTGGCGTGATCCATGAGCAGCTTGCGCGCCTCGGCGTCGAGCTGCTCCTCGGCGTTCAAGTTCTCGAGTATCACGTGCCGGATGGCGGCGCGCGCGGTGTTCTCGTCCTTGATGTCGGCGATCTTCTTTACCGCCAGACGCTTGACCACCGCGCTCGCCATGCGATCGGCAACCGCTGCGTGGCGAGGCATAACCCGGTCAGCCTACACGCGCGCGGCTCGGGGTGTCAAGGAAGCGGCCGGCGGCAGCACCACGATGACGCGCGTGCCGAGCGCCGGCGCGCTCTCGACGTGCACGGTGCCGCCGTGGGCCTCGACGAGCGCCTTCACGACGGCCAATCCGATGCCGGTCCCGCGCGCCGCGGCGGCGGCGTCGGGCACGCGATAGTAAGGCTCGAAGACACGGCTCAGCAACTCGGCGGGAATGCCGCGACCGGCATCCGCGACCTCGATGGCGACGCCCCCGGCAGCGGCGCGCGCGCCCACACAGACCGTGCTGCCCGTCGGTGAATACTTGATCGCGTTCGAGATCAGGTTCGTCAGGACCCGCTCGAGCGCGTCCGGATCGGCGTCCACGATCGGCAGCGCGGGCTCGCACTCCGTCGTGATCAGGTGTGTGGCGCTGCCCTGGCGGAAGATCTCGGCCGTCGCCTGGATCACGGCATCGATCCTTACGGGGATTCGGCACAGCGCCGGCTCGAGCCCGCGCTCGATCCGCGAGAGGTCGAGCAGATCGCTGACGATCCGCCCGAGACGTCTGGCCTCGCGCCGCATGACGGAGGCCAGGCGCGCGACTTCCTCGGGCGGCAGTCGCCTCACGGCCAGGATCTCGCTGAACCCTTGCAGCGCGGTCAGCGGCGTGCGGAGCTCGTGCGAGGCGATTGCCACGAACGCCGACTTCGCTCGATCGAGCTCTTCGAGCTCTCGTCTGGCCTCCGCGACGCGCTGGGACAGCTCGTCGGCGAACCGTCGTTGGCGCGAGACCAGCCTTGCGTTCTCGAGCGCGATGCCGACGTGCGCGCCGACGGCCTCCAGCGTGGCGCGCTCGGCGAGTGAGATCTCTCCCCTGCGCTCGACCGCCAGCACGCCGACGGCATGACCACCGGACATCAACGGGGTCGCGAACGCCCGGCGCGCTCGTCCGTCGCCGCCCGTATCTCCGACGAAGATTGCCTCGCCCGACTCGAGCACGCGCGCCGCGAGCGAGCCTTCGGCGACCCGATCGCCGCCGGCGACCACGAGCCGCTCGCCGTCGCGGCCGACGATCGCCAGCGCGTCGACGCGCAGGCGGCTGGCCAGGGCCGCGCGGAGTCGACCCAGCGCGACGTCAACGGGCGCCTCCTCCGCCAGGGCTCGCTGAATCGTCACCAGCAGCTCGTACCGGCGGCGGTGGCGTCCGGCGCGCGCACGCAGCACGCCGCTCAGGACGCCGACCAGCACGACGACGCCGAATGTCACGAGGCCCTCGACCGCCTCGGTGGTGAGCCCCGCGCGCTCGATCTCGGGCAGCACGAACGGCGCGCTCAGCAGCACCGCGGCGGCCGCTGCGAGCGCACCGCCGGCGACGCCGAAGCGGAGCGCCGCGACGATCACCGGTACCAGATAGAGATGACGGCACAGCGCGGCCGGGCCGGCTCCTTCGAGCGCGACGAGCACCGTCACCGCTACGAGCGCGGCTGCGACGAGGCTCATCCCGCACCGAGCGTGCGGTACGCGGCGAAGAACACGAGCGCACTCACGAGCCCCGGCACCAGGCTCTCGTACCGCCACCTCAGCCAGCAGTTGATCACGCCGAGCAGCGCCAGATAGAAGACCGCGCCGATCACCTGCTCGACGGTTTTCGGCAGCAGCGGATCGACAACGTAGCGCGCGACGTACGCGACCGTCGCAACCGCCACCGCGGCGGCGAACGACCAGCGCCGCTGACTTCGCTGAAAGAGCGCGCCGCGAAAGAAGCACTCGGCCGTGAGCACGTTGGCGCCGAGGTCGTACGCAATCGCGGCCAGCACCTCGGGCGCGTGGTCGATGCGTGTCTGCACGCCGAGGGTGCGCGACGCCGAGAGCAGGAGATGCGTCGAGAGACCGGCGCCGACCAGTGTCCCGGCGACCATCCCCTGCGGCGGTAGCGGCGTGCCGAGCCCGAGCGCGGCGAGCTGGCCTCGCGCCGCGAGCCAGAGAACCCAGAGCGCCGGCAGGAGATAGGCACCGGCTCCGAGCGGCACGACTGCGGCGGCGGTAGCCGCCAGCGCGAGAAGCACGACCGCGACCACGCTCGATGACGAGCGTACGCCACTCCACGCCAGCGCGGTGACGAGCAGCACGCCGTGGCCCGCCGTCACCCCGGCGATCTGCAGCACGAGGGGCGGCGCCACCTGGAGCCCGACCAGGCCGGCGGATGCTCCGGCGCCGACCGCCAGCACTACGAGAAGCGCCAGCGGCGTACGGGCGAGCAGCGGCTCAGCGCGAAGGAGGTAGGGCTGATCGAGGGACCACATCGGGCTTCGCGGTCGCAAGAGTCTGCATCAAGTCCACGAACACCGCGACGACGTCATCGTCGAGCGTGCGCCCGGCCTCGGACGCGAGTCGCTCCACGGCCGCGGCATGTGACTGCGCGACCCGGTAGGGGCGGTTCGACGTCAGCGCGTCGTAGACGTCGGCGACGGCGATGATGCGGGCGCCGAGCGGGATCTCGTCGCCGCTCAAGCCGTCGGGGTAGCCCGACCCGTCGTAGCGCTCGTGATGGTGGCGGATCATGAGGGCGCCGCCCGAGAAGAAGTCGAACGGCGCGACGATCTGCGCGCCGATCAGCGGATGGTTGCGCATCACCGCCCACTCGTCGGCGTCGAGCGCGCCGGGCTTGCGGAGCACCGCTTCGGGGATGCCGATCTTCCCGATGTCGTGGAGCAGGCCCGCCTGGCCGATCATGTCGACGTCGCCGGGCGCCAGGCCGAGCGCTGCCGCCACGCCGCGGCTCCACGCGCCGACGCGCTCGGAGTGGCCGCGCGTGTACGCGTCCTTCGCTTCCAGCGCGTTGGCGAGACCGAGCAGCGACTGATAGATCGCGCGCTGGACCTGCTGGTAGAGCCGCCGCACGTCCTCCGCGTAGCGCAACGTCTGTTGATACGCCGCGTTGAGCCGGCGGTAGGCGACGGTGAGGTCGTCGCCGGGTGCCGCGCCTACCCGCGTTGCCATACCGGAGCCTGCGGCACGACGCTCTCGACCAGCGAGAGCAGGCGCACCGGTGAGAACGGTTTGGTCAGATAGTGGTCGGCCCCCGCGGCCAGGCCGCGCGCCACGTCCGATTCCTGCGCGGCCGCGGTCAGGATGATGATCTTGGTCGTCGCGAACCGCGGATCGGTGCGAAGCCTCGCGCACACCTCGAGCCCGCTGATGTCCGGCAGATGGACGTCGAGGAAGATCAGATCGGGCCGGAGTCTTTCCGCGCGCGCCAGCGCACTCTCGCCGTCGAACGCGTCGACGACGGTGATGCGCTCGTCTTCGAGCGTGAGGCGGATGAGGTCGACCACATGAGGCTCATCGTCGGCGATCAAGACCGTCAGCATGACGATCTTCAAAGGCAAGCGCGGTGCCAGCGCGGCGGCGCGGCGCGCGAGCGAAATCGGGCGGCGTTTCAGCGAGAAGCGCGGGCGGCAGCGCCCAGCAGAGCGGGCGTCGCGCCCACGCCGCTGGGCAGCCGGCAGACTATTTCACCTCGACCGTGCCCTTCATGTTCGGGTGCAGACCGCAGATGTAGTCGTAGCTGCCCGCGGCCGCGAAGGCTTGCGAATGGCTCTGACCCTTCAGCAACACCGCGGAGCGCTGCTTGCTCTGCGTCAGCGTGATCTGGTGCGGTGAATCATCGCCGTTGGTCCACGTCACGGCCTGACCGGGCTCGACCGTCAGCTTGGCGGGCCCGAACGCGAAGCCGGAGATACCCACGTCGTAGGCGCTCGTCTTCATCGCGACGGGGCCGCCGGGCGCCTGCCCGGCGAGCCTGGCCAGCGAGATCACGAAGTCTTGCTTCGCGTGCGGCTTATGGCACTCGAAGCACGCCTTGTAGTTCGCCTTGTCGTTGAACTTCTGGTCGGCCGTGAACGCCGAGTATTCCCACTCGCCGTTGCGGATGTCGTCCGGATACTCGGTGCCCCAGCCCGTCCGCTTCTCCATGACCGTGATGCCGACGAGGTCGCCCTTCACGAACCGCCCGTTGGCGTCCTTGATCGGGGTGCCGGCGCCGTCCACCTGCGCCTTGTACTGGATCAAGGTCAGCACGGTGCCGCTCGGGATCGGCTTGCCCTCGCGGGCCGCCTTGACGCCCTCCGGCGTACCGTAGAGCTCGCGATACTGCTTGTTGTCGTAACGGTCCACCGTCGCGTAGAGCACGTGGTCCTTGTAGTTCGCCGGGAACGCGATCTTGTCGGGGCCGGCGGTGCCGGGGACGACGGCTAGGGCGAGCGGGGTGACGAGTGCCAGCATCACGGATGCTCTATGGCGCATAGGGCCTCCTCTTCGAGACTGGTGGAGCCGAGCGAATCTTACTGTCTTACGTCGGGAGAGCGGCGATCGGATCTCAGTCGGAGCGGCCGGCGGTCAAGAGACGAGCCAGCGCCCGCGCCAGGGCCGCGAGGGCGCGATTATAGTCGACCTCTTCCTCGACGCGGCCGGCCAGCCGGCGCTCGGCGCGCTCCTTGGAGCGCTCGGCACGGGCGCGGTCGATCTCCGAGGGCCGCTCGGCGGTGTCGGCGAGCACGATGACCTTGTCGTTGCGGACCTCGGCGAAGCCGCCCGAGACGGCCAGATAGTGCTCGTCGCGCCCCATCCGGTACATGAGCTCGCCGACGCCGAGCGTCGTCAGGAAGGCCGCGTGGCCCGGCAGCACGCCGAAATAGCCCTGGCTGCCGGGAATGACGATCTCGTCGACGGTCTCGGCGACGACCTGACGCGTCGGCGTGGCGATCTCGAGCGTGAGGCGATCGGCCACTAGCCGCCCGCCGCGAGCTTCTTGGCCTTGTCCTGCGCCTCGCCGATGTCGCCGACCATGTAGAACGCCTGCTCGGGCAGCTCGTCGTGCTTGCCGTCGACAACTTCCCGGAAGCTCTTCACGGTGTCGGCCAGCTTGACGTAGCGGCCGGGCTGCCCGGTGAACTGCTCGGCGACGGAGAACGGCTGGGACAGGAACCGCTGGATCTTGCGCGCGCGCGCGACGATCATCTTGTCGTCGTCCGAGAGCTCTTCCATCCCGAGGATCGCGATGATGTCCTGAAGGTCCTTGTACCGCTGCAGGATGAGCTGGACATCGCGCGCCGTCCGGTAGTGCTCCGCGCCCAGGATGTTCGGGTCGAGGATTCGCGACGTCGAGGACAGCGGATCGACCGCCGGGTAGATCCCAAGCTCGGTGAGCGGGCGCGAGAGCACGGTGGTGGCGTCGAGATGCGCGAACGCCGTGGCCGGCGCCGGGTCGGTGATGTCGTCCGCCGGCACGTAGATCGCCTGCACCGACGTGACCGAGCCCTTCTTCGTGGAGGTGATGCGCTCCTGCAACTGGCCCATCTCGGTGCCCAGGGTCGGCTGGTAGCCGACCGCCGACGGCATCCTGCCGAGCAACGCGGAGACTTCAGATCCCGCCTGAGTGAACCGGAAGATGTTGTCGATGAACAGCAGCACGTCCTTGCCTTCCTCGTCGCGGAAGTACTCGGCCGCGGTGAGGCCGGTGAGACCGACGCGCAGGCGCGACCCGGGCGGCTCGGTCATCTGACCGAAGATCAGCGCGGTCTTCTCGATGACGCCCGATTCCTTCATCTCGTGATAGAGGTCGTTGCCCTCGCGGGTGCGCTCGCCCACGCCGGCGAACACGGAAATACCGCCGTGCTGCTTGGCGATGTTGTTGATGAGCTCCTGGATCAGCACGGTCTTGCCGACGCCGGCGCCCCCGAAGAGTCCGGTCTTGCCGCCCTTCGTGTACGGCTCCAGCAGATCGATGACCTTGATGCCGGTCTCGAACATCTCGACCTTCGTCGATTGGTCCTCGTATGGTGGGGCCGGACGGTGGATCGGGTACATCTTCTTTGCGTTGATCGCCGGGCCCTTGTCGACCGGTTCGCCGACCACGTTCATGATCCGGCCGAGCGTCTCCGGACCGACGGGGATCGAGATCGGCGCGCCGGTATCGCTCACGGTCATCCCACGTCGGAGGCCGTCGGTCGCCGCCATGGCGATCGTCCGCACCTGGCTCTCGCCCAGGTGCTGCGCGACCTCCAGGGTGAGCTTTTGCGAATAGGCGAAGACGTCCTTGTTCTCGACGCCCTCGACGAGGAGCGCGTTGTAGATAGACGGCAGGCGGCCCGGCTCGAACTCCACGTCGACGACCGGACCGATGACCTGGACGATTTTCCCGGTGCTCATGCCTCCGCTCCTTGCTTGAGGGCCTCGGCGCCGCCCACAATGTCGAGCAGCTCCTTGGTGATCTTCTCCTGGCGCGCCTTGTTGTACTGGATCGTCAGGACGTCGATCATCTCTTTCGCGTTCTTGGTCGCGGCCTCCATCGCGGTCATACGCGCGCCGTACTCGCCGGCCAGCGATTCCATGAGAGCGCGGAAGACCTGCGTCCGCACGTGCCGCGGCAACAGCTCGTCGAGGATCGCCTTCGGGTTCGGTTCGTAGAGATAGTCGACCGCCGCGGCGTCCGATTCGCCCCCGGCCTTGCGCGGAATCGGCAGGAGCTGCTCGCGGGCCGGACGCTGGACAGCGACGGACCGGAACTCGTTGTAGACGAGGTACACCTCGTCCACCTCACCGTCGAGATACTGCTGCATGAAGTAGTCGGCCAGCTCGCTCGCGTGCGAGTACGCCAGCCGATCCCAAAAGCCGATCAAGTCGCGCTTGATCGTCCACGGCCGCCGGCGATAGAAGTCGCGCGCCTTGCGACCGACCACGACCAGGGTGACTTCGGTGGTGTTGGACTGCCGCACCAGCTCGAGCGCCCGGCGGATCACGTTTGAGTTGAACGCGCCGGCGAGGCCCTTGTCGGCGGTGATGATCACGATCTGCCGGCGCGGTCCTTCCCGCTGCTCGAGGAGCGGATGCTGCGCGCCGTCACTACCGCCGGCAGCGCTGACCAGATTGCTGAGCAGCTCGCCCATCTTCGCCGCGTAGGGGCGAGCCGCGAGAATACGCTCCTGGGCGCGGCGCAGCTTCGCCGCCGCGACGAGCTTCATTGCGCGGGTGATCTTCTGGGTGGACTGGACGGATCGGATCCGCCGCTGGATGTCGCGAAGGGTCGCCATCGCGCCGGGACTCTAGGCGGCCTTGATGCCCTTCGCCGCGACGAACTCCGTCCGGGCGTCGTTGATCGCCTTCGCCACCGTCTCCCGCAACGCGTCCGAGATCTCCTTCTTGTCACGGATCTCGGTGAAGATCTGCGCCGCGCGCCGCTCGATGTAGGAGTAGAGGAAGGGCTCGAACTCTCGAATCGCATCGACGGGTAGCTCGTCGAGGAGGCCCTGCGTGCCCGCGAAGATGATCACGACCTGCTTCTCGACCGGCAGCGGCTGATACTGGCCCTGCTTGAGGAGCTCGACCATCCGCTGGCCGCGGGCCAGCTGGGCCTGGGTCGCGCGGTCGAGGTCGGAGCCGAACTGGGCGAACGCGGCGAGCTCGCGGAACTGCGCGAGGTCGAGCCGCAGCTTGCCTGCGACCTGGCGCATGGCCCTCACCTGCGCCGAGCCGCCCACGCGCGAGACCGACAGGCCGACGTTCACGGCCGGCCGGATACCGCCGTAGAAGAGGTCGGACTCCAGGTAGATCTGCCCGTCCGTGATCGAGATGACGTTGGTCGGGATGTACGCCGACACGTCGCCGAGCTGAGTCTCGATGATCGGCAGCGCCGTGAGCGATCCGCCGCCGAGGTCGTCGTTGAGCTTGGCCGCGCGCTCGAGCAGCCGCGAGTGCAGATAAAAGACGTCGCCGGGATACGCCTCGCGACCCGGCGGGCGCCGGAGCAGGAGCGAGAGCTGGCGGTACGCGGCCGCGTGCTTCGAGAGGTCGTCGTAGATGCAGAGCGCGTGGCGCTTGGAGTCGCGGAAGTACTCGCCCATCGTGACACCGGTGTACGGCGCGATGTACTGGAGCGGCGCCGGCTCCGAGGCCGAGGCCACGACGACCGTCGTGAACTTCATCGCGCCGGCGTCTTCCAACACCTTCACCACCTGCGCGATCGTCGAGAGCTTCTGACCGATCGCAACGTAGAAGCAGAAGACGTCCTGGCCCTTCTGGTTGATGATCGTGTCGACGCCGATCGCGGTCTTGCCCGTGCCCCGGTCGCCGATGATGAGCTCGCGCTGGCCGCGCCCGATCGGGATCATGGCATCGATCGCCTTGAGCCCAGTCTGGAGCGGCTCCTTCACCGAGCGTCGATCGACCACGCCCGGCGCGTAGCGCTCGATCGGCCGGAACTCCTTGGTCGCGATCGCTCCCTTGCCGTCCACCGGCTGGCCGAGGGCGTTCACGACGCGTCCGACCAGCGCCTCGCCGACCGGCACCTGGGCGATGGTATTGGTCCGCTTGACGACGTCGCCCTCCTTGATGAGCTTGTCGTCGCCCAGGAGCACCGCGCCCACCTGATCCTGCTCGAGGTTCAAGACCATGCCGACGACGTCGCCCGGAAACGTGAGCAGCTCGCCCGCCATCGCCTTCTCGAGCCCGTGCACGCGCGCGATGCCGTCGCCGACCTCGATGACGCGGCCGACCTCCTGCAGGTCGACCTCTGCCTCGTAGCCCGCCAGCTGGCGCTTGATGATTTCGCTGATCTCTCCGGCCTTGATCATCGCTGTCTCCTGTCCCTACCCCTGCGCGATGCGTCGGTGCATGCGCGCGAGCTGACCGTCCAGGCTCGCGTCGACGAGCAAGCTTCCTACCTCGGCCACGAACCCGCCGAGCAATTCGCGATCGGCCACTTCTTCCAGCACGACCTGCTTGCCGCCGAGCGCGCGGCTCAGGCGGCCGGCCAGCGCCGAGCGATCGGCATCAGTGAGCGGCACCGCGGTGCGCACACGCGCCCGCACGCGGCCCGCGGCTTCGTCCTGCAGCTCGCGATACGCGGCGACGATCGCCTCGAGATGATCGGCGCGCCCGTGCTCGGCGACCAGGGCGAGGAAATCCTGCGCGAGCTTCGAGACCTGGAGCCGCGTGGCGAGCTCGGCCGCGACGCTGCGCTTGGCCGCGGACGTGACCCACGGCCGCGCGAAGAATGCGTGGAGCTGGGGCTCGCTCGCGAACTGCGCGGCGACCGCGTCGAGCTCGCGGCCGATGACGTCGACCTGATTGCGCTCGGTGGCGAGCTCGAAGAGCGCCTTCCCGTAGGACCGGGCGACGCCGGGCGAGGCCTTCACCTAGTTGCCGACCTTGGCGATCGCGTCGGCGACGATGCGCCGGTGGTCCTCGTCGCGCAGGCTGCGGCGAACGAGCTTCTCGGCGACCGCGGTCGCCAGGTCGGCGACCTCGCGCCGCAGCTCGTCGCGTGCGCGCCGTACGTCGGCGTCCATCTGCGCCTTGGCCGTCTCGATCAGACGCTGCGACTCGGCGCGCGCGGCGTCGACGAGGCGCTTCTGCTCGTCGGCGGCATCCTTCAGGGCCTGGGCGCGAATCGCGGCCGCCTCGGCGTGCGCGGCGCGCAGGCGCCCTTCGTTCTCTTCCTGCTGACGCGCCGCCTCGGCGCGCGCCGCCTGGGCTTCGTCGAGCGACTTCTGGACGGCCTGGGTGCGCTCGGCCATCTTCGCGAGGAACGGCTTATAGAGGAGACGCTGCAGGATCAGCAGCAGGATGATGAAGTTCAGGAACTGGATGATCAGCGATTTGTCGAGGCTGATGAGCCCGCCGCCTTCGTGTCCACCCTCGCTCGCCGCCAGCGCGATGCCGGGCGCCAGCAGGAGCAGCAGGGCGACGATACGCGCGACGGTGCCGATCCATTCCCGTTCACGCAGATGCATTCGGAGGTCTCCTCGATCTCGAAGTGCCCGACGAAGGTTTGTGAAAACTATCACGCAATTGCGCTTGGTGTCAATCG
>DATEMW010000447.1:0-4732 GCA_035275385.1 Candidatus Methylomirabilota bacterium
CCAGGAGGCCCTCGATGATCTCGAGCGCCGGCGAGTCGCGCACGTCGGCGACGCCGGCCTTGTAGGCGACGCCCAGCACCAGCACGCGCGCGCCGCGCAAGGCGCGGCTCCGATCGTTGAGCGCATCGGCCACCAGATGCACGACGTATTCGGGCATGCGGCGGTTGATCTCGTCGGCGAACGTGATGAAACGCGGCTCGTAACCCTCGAGCCGGACCTTCCACGACAGGTAGTGGGGATCGGACGGCAGGCAATGGCCGCCGAGCCCGGGGCCCGGATAGAACGGCATGAAGCCGAACGGCTTGGTGGACGCGGCGCCGATCACCTCCCACACCGAGATCCCGAGCCGGCGGCACATGATCGCAAACTCGTTGACCAGCGCGATGTTGACCGAGCGGAACGTGTTCTCGAAGAGCTTGACCATCTCCGCCGTCTGCGGCCCCGAGACCGGCACGACCTGGGGCGCGATGCGCGCGTACAGCGCGGTCGCGAGCTCGCGGCACGACTCGGTCACGCCGCCGACGACTTTCGGGATGTCGCGCAAGGTCCACCGCTTGTTGCCCGGGTCGATCCGCTCGGGCGAGAACGCCAGGAAGACGTCGCGCCCGACTACCACGCCCTTGGCCTCGAAGCGCGGCGCCAGGATCTCCTGCGTTGTACCGGGATAGGTCGTCGACTCGAGCACGACCAGCTGCCCCGGTCTGATGATCGCGGCGACGGCGTCGGCCGCCGCCACGATGAACGAGATGTCCGGCTCCTTCGACTTGCCGAGCGGCGTCGGCACGCAGATGACGATCGCGTCGGCGTCCTTCAACGCGCCGACGTCGTCGTGGGCGCTGAGGCGTCCCGCGCCGACGAGCCGCGCGATGACGTCCGCCGGGACGTCTTCGATGAAGCTGGTGCCGGCCCGCACCGCGGCGACGCGGCGCGAATCGAGGTCGACGCCGATGACGGTGGCGCCCGTCTCCGCGAACGCCACCGCGAGCGGGAGCCCGACGTAGCCGAGGCCGATCAGTCCGACGGTCGGGTTGGTGGTCAGCCGCTGTTTGAGCGTGTCGGTCGCCGCGGTCACAGGCGCTCGCACGCGCGGCGCACGCCGGCGATGACGCGCTCGACCTCGTCGTCGGTGAGCTCGGCGAAGCACGGCAACGACAGGACCTGCCGCGACGCCCGCCAGGCTTCGGGCCAGCGGCGCTCGGCGGCGCCGCCGAACAGGGGCTGATCGGGAACCGAGCGCGGATAGTACACGGCGGTCGCGATCCCGTCGTCGGCGAGGAGCTTGGCGAGCGCGTCCCGTTGCGGGTGCCGCACCGTGAACAGATGGTACACGTGATGGGCCTTCGCCGCCTCGCTCGGCAGCTCGAGGCCGATGCCGGCGAGGCCCTTGTGGTAGAGCCCCGCGATGCGGCGGCGCGCCGTGGTCCAGTCGCTGAGCCGCCGGAGCTTCACCCGCAGCAGCGCGGCCTGCAGCTCGTCGAGGCGGCTGCAGTAGCCGAGCTCGACGTGCTCGTAGCGCCCGCTGTCGCCGTGATGCCGCAGTCGCGCGATGCGATCGGCGACGTCCGGACGCCGGGTCACGACCATGCCGGCGTCACCGCACGCGCCGAGATTCTTGGTCGGGTAGAACGACAGGCACGCGGCGTCGCCCCAGGCGCCGACCGGCTTGTCGTCCCACGCGCCGCCGACGGCCTGCGCCGCGTCCTCGATCACCGCCAGCTCGTGGGCGCGGGCCAGTGCCAGCACGCGGTCCATCGGCGCCGGCTGGCCGTAGAGATGGACGGGCATGATCGCGCGCGTACGCGGCGTGATCGCGCGCTCGGTCGCCGCGAGGTCGAGCGTGTACGTCGCCGGATCGATGTCGACGAAGACCGGCACGGCACCGGCCATCACGATCGTCGTCGCGGAGGCGACGAACGAGAACGCCGGCGTGATGACCTCGTCCCCCGGGCCGACGCCGAGCGCGGTCAAGCTCAGGCGCAGCGCGTCGGTCCCCGACGCCACGCCGAGCGCGCGCGGGACACCGCAGACCGCCGCCAGCTCCTGCTCGAGCGCTCGCCCCTCGGGGCCGAGGACGAACTGGCTCGTGTCGATCACGCGGGTGGCGGCCGCGAGCAAATCGGCCCGGAGCGCCGCGTGCTGGCGGGTCAGATCGATGAAAGGAATCATTTGAACCTCGGTTCGGAGTCCGTCGACGTCGCGCCCACGCGCGTGCTCAGGACGTTGCCGAGCCCGAGCAGGCTGAGCGAGAAACGGAACTCGTTGTCAGGGGACTTGCCGGGGCGGTCGGGGTTCCGTCGAATGTACTCGACCGTGAGGGCCCAGCAATCGAACTTCAAATCGCCGCCGAAGCGGGTCTCGACGACGCTCGTCGTGCGAAGGTCATAGTTCGTCTTCGCCTTGAGCACCAGGTTTCGCCACACGTCCACCGCGGCGGCGCCCTGCAGAAAATGGGTCGCCTGGTTCGACGGCGGGCCGTTGCCGAGGTTGAAGGTCCCGGGGTTCTGCACGAAGTAGGGAATGATCACGTTGGGCTTGCGGACGTAGCGCGTGCCCACGAGCGCGGTGACCCGGGGCACGTTGACGGTGGCGTCGGTCGTGTAGGCCTGCAGGCCGTCACCCACCACATTGTAGCTGGCGTCGGCGTGGAAGCTCAGCATCTGGCTCGGCTGGAGCGTGAGGTCGCCGGCGACGTTGCCGAGCTGGGCGTTCTCGATGTCGTAGGCGCTGGCCAGGGTGAGCTTGAAGAGGTCGAGACGGGCCGCCTCCGTGTTCTCCGGGCTGATCGTCCGTCCACGGATCCGATTGGTCAAAGAATACTCGAACCAGTTCGCCTCGGGAATGCGGTCGGTCTGGTCGGTCCACAGCGGCAGGCTGTAGAAGTTGTGGCCCACGATCCGGATGTAGTGCACGCGAGGCTCGATCGTGTGGAGCACCCGGCTCAGCCCGCCCCAGCCGCCCACGTCGTACACGCGCGAGAGGCGACTTTCGGCGTCGCTGCCGAATTCGAGCAGCTCGCGCACGCGGGGCTCGCCGTTGGTGTCCTCGACGGCCGGCCCGCCGCTGACCGGAGTGTGGACGCCCGTGACGGTGGTGCTGTAGGCGGTGAGGCGTCCTCCCACGAAGGGTGTGACGGTCGCGTAGCCGGCCAGCGGGATCGGTCGCGACAGGACCGGATGCAGATCGAAGCGGGCTCCTTCGGAGCCGATGTAGCGGATGAAGTTCACGACGCTCGTGTCGACCTGAGCGAGGACCCCCGGGAGCCCCGGCACCGTCTGCCGGACGCCGGAGAGCGTCAGCTCGGGCACGCGCTGCAGCTCGATGGGGCGGTCGATGGTCAGGTCCTGGTACCAGTACACCCGGCTCACCAGGCTCCAGTTCGTCCACGTCTTGGTCACGAAGACGTTCGATTCCGCCCGCTGCGCCGCGCGCAGCGCCAGGGCCGACTGGTAGTCACGCAGGACGAGGTCGTCCGACACCCCGGCGAGGTCGGCCCGGAACGACAGCCCGGGCGCGATCTGCCAGTCGTGCTTGCCGCTGCCGTAACCGCGAAGGTCGCCCTCCTTGAAGACTTCGTCGACGAAGAAGCCATCGAGCTTGCCCTGCTGGTCGCGCGAGATGACGTAGCGGTATTCGAGCCCGCCGCCGAAGCCCCGATTGGCGTACGCCGCCAGGGTGGCGGTCGCGTCCTGACTGTCCGAGATCGCCCAGAAGAACGGGATCTCCGTGAAGAAGCCCTTCTTGGCGGAGGTGCCGAACTGCGGCATCAGAAAGCCCGACTGGCGATCGCGCCGGATCGCCGCCGCGAAGATCGGAAAGTACGGGATGATCGGGATCGATTTCGCCCAGAACGAGACGTTCGTTCCCCAGACGAAGTCCTCGAGGTCGGCGGTGCCCTCGCCCAGGTGGAACGACCACGACGGCACTTCTTCCTCGCACGTCGTGAACATCCCGCGGTGGACCCGATAGACACTCTCCCCCACGCGCTCGAGGCGCTCGCCGGCGAGGCGATAGTAGGGTGCCGCGTGCGCTTCGCCCTGGTAGACGACGCCGGTCCCGGTCTTGACGTTGTAGTCGATGCGCTCGCCGGTGAGCCGGTCGGCGCCGTCGTAGAAGATCACGCGGCCGACGGCCACCGCGTCCCCGGTCGCGCGGTTGATCTCGACTCGATCGGCGAGCAGGCGCGCGTTGCCGTGCGTGATCTCGACGTTGCCGGTCGCCAGCAGGAGGTTGTCGGGCCCGATCTGCTCGAAGCGGTCGGCGATCACCGAGACTTCCCCACCCGGCGTCTGCACACGCTGCTGGCTCTGGGCGCGGGCAAGCGATGGGGCGACCGCGACGGCGAGAGCCGTGAGCAGCAGGAGCGCGATCGAAGCCCGGCCTCGCCTCATGAGTGTCGAGAACGCCTCGTCAGATGGGAAGCCTCATGCTATCAGCGCCCTTTTCGAGCGAGCAAGGTTTATCGCTCCCGACGAGATGGCGGAGCACGTCCCCGATCAAGAACAGCGAGCCGGCAACGCAGATGACCCCGTCGGCGGCGGTCGCCGCGGCGCGCGCGAGCGCCTCGGCGGGCGCTCCGGCGACGGTGACGTCGACACCCGCCGGGATCAGCGCTCGCAGCGCGTCGGGCGCCGAGGCGCGCGCACTCGAGGGCGCGACCAGGATGAATCGGCGCGCGAGCGGTACCAGCGCGGCCACGATCCCGGCCGCGTCCTTGTCGGCAAGGATCCCCAGA
>DATEMW010000448.1:0-2888 GCA_035275385.1 Candidatus Methylomirabilota bacterium
GGCCCATGGCGAAGGCAATCTCGCCAGACGCGCCCGTGCTAGGCTCTCGAATCGTCGCGGGAGGGCTGCGATGGATGCGTTGAGCGCGCTGCTGGCCGAGCTCGAGCAGTTCGGGAAGACCAACGACGGCTCCACGACCGAGCGGCCTCGTCGGATGCTGAACATCACCCGGGATACCGGCGAGCTCCTCCTTGTGCTGGTGCGGGCGACCGTCGCGCGGCGCGTGCTCGAGATCGGCACGTCGAACGGCTACTCGACCTTATGGCTCGCGAGTGGCGCGCGAGCTGTCGGCGGGTCGGTGACCACCGTCGAGCTCTCCGACTACAAGCTTGGGCTCGCGAAGGCCAACTTCGCGCGATCGGGACTCGGCCAGTACATCTCGGTCGTCCACGACAATGCCGGCCGCGTGCTCCAGCGCTCGGCCGACGGCGCGTTCGACCTGGTGTTCCTCGACTCCGAACGTCCGGAGTATCCGGGCTGGTGGCCCGATCTCAAGCGCGTGCTCCGGCCCGGCGGGCTCCTGGTCGTCGACAACGCGATGTCGCATCAGGCCGAGATGGCGCCGTTCGTGGCGCTGGTCTCGGCCGACGCGTCGTTTGTCACGAGCCTCGTTCCCGTAGGCAATGGCGAGTTTCTTGCCGTCAAGTCCGATCCAAAATGGAGCGACCCGAGATGAACATCACGATCCTCGACGATTACCAGGACACCATCCGCACGTTGGCCTGCTATCCGAAGGTCGCGTCGCACAAGGTGACCATCTGGAACGACCACACCAAGGACGTCGACGCGCTCGCCGGGCGGCTCAAGGACACCGAGGCGCTCGTGCTGATCCGCGAGCGCACGCCGCTCCGAGCGCCGCTGCTCGAGCGCCTTCCGAAGCTCAAGCTGATCAGCCAGGCCGGCGTCTTTCCGCATATCGACGTCGCTGCGTGCACCCGGCGCGGTGTTCTCGTCTGCTCGCACACCGGCCCCGGCCGGCCGTCGTACGCGACCGCCGAGCTCACGTGGGGCCTCGTCATCGCGGCCTTCCGTCGCATCCCGCAAGAGATGAATGCGCTCAAGGCCGGCAAGTGGCAGGCCTATCCGATCGGGATCGGCCTGCGCGGCAAGACGCTCGGAATCTACGGTTACGGCAAGATCGGCGCGGTCGTGGCCGGCTATGGCAAGGCCTTCGGCATGAACGTGCTCGCGTGGGGCCGCGAGAGCTCGGCGACCCAGGCGCGCGCCGACGGCTTCACGGTAGCCTCCAGCAAGGAGGCGCTGTTCGCCGAGTCCGACGTGGTGTCGCTGCATCTCCGGCTGATCGATGCGACGCGCGGCATCGTCTCGGCTGCCGATCTCGCGCGCATGAAGCCGACGGCGCTGATCGTCAACACCAGCCGCGCGGGGCTCATCGCGCCGGGAGCGCTCGAGACGGCGCTGCGGGCGGGGCGACCGGGCATGGCGGCGGTGGACGTCTACGAGGACGAGCCGGTGCTCGGCGGCCGGCACCCGCTGCTGGCAATGGACAACGTCATCTGCGCGCCGCACCTCGGCTACGTCGAGCGCGACGGCCTCGAGCACATGTTCGCGGGCATCTTCGAGCAGATCCTGGCGTTCGATCGAGGTCAGCCGATCAACGTCCAGAACCCCGAGGCGCTAAAGCGCTGAGGGAAAGCTCGTCACGCCGAAGCGGGCAGCGACGCCGCGCAGCTCGTCGACGATCGCCGGCGGCAGCGGAATGCCGTCGCGCGTCCGGGCGGCGAGCGTTCGCGCACCGCGCTCGCCGGGCATGAGGATTTCGATGGCGCCGGGCGCCTGAGGCAAGGCCTTGAGCGCCGCGATCACGCGATCGACCTCGGATCGGAACGCGTCCGGGTTGCCGAAGCGGCCGAGATCGATCGCGAGCACCAGGCCGTTCTGCCGATGCCGCCCGCCTTCGGGCGTACCTTCCAGCGCGCCGGCGATGATCGGGTTCGAGGCGACCAGGCTCGTGATGAGCTCGATCATCAGCGAGAGTCCCGAACCCTTGGGCCCGCCGAGCGGCAGGGGAATCACCGCCGCTTGCGGGTCGGTCGTGGGATTCCCGTCGCGGTCGAGCGCCCATCCCGCGGGTATCGGGCGGCCGGTCTTTCTGGCCTGGACCAGCTTGCCGCGCGCGACGACGCCGGTCGCCATGTCGAGGACGACGGGGCCGTGCGCGCCGCCCGGCACTGCGATCGAGATCGGGTTCGTCGAGACGCCGGCCGCGCGAGTGCCGTGGTAGGCCATGAACGGCGTCGAGGCCGCCAGCGCGAGCGCCGCCATGCCTTCCTCGGCCGCCATGAGCGTGTAGTAGCCGAGCGCTGCCGTGTGGGTCGTCGCCCGGACCAGGCCCAGCCCAACGCCTGCGTCGCGAGCCTTGCGGACGGCGGCGCGCATCGCGGTGGTCATCGCGATCGGGCCGGCGGCGCGGTCGGCCTCGACCAGCACCGTGGCGGCCGTCTCCGTACCGATCTTGATCGACGGTGCGAGGTTCATGTCGCCGTCGTCGATCAGCCTCAGGTACATCGTGATGCGCGATACGCCGTGCGAGTCGACGCCGCGCAGGTCGGCCCACACCAGCACGTCGGCGACCGTCGCGGCGTCCGCCTCGCGCATCCCCGCCCGCACGAACACGTCGCGCGTGAACCGCCGGAGCGCGTCGGCCGTGACGGTCACCGCCGACGCGGCGCTCGATCGCTCGGTCATCGCGAGCGCGGCGAAGCCGGGAAGTACTTGTCGAGCCAGTTGCGCAGCAGCGTGACGACCAGCGTGTTGCCCTCGGCGAGCACGAAGTGGTCGACGCCGGCGACCAGATGGAGATCCGTCGGCTGGCCGGCGTGGCGGAACAGATCGATCGACTGCTCGGTGGGGGTCACCGAGTCGGT
>DATEMW010000449.1:0-4362 GCA_035275385.1 Candidatus Methylomirabilota bacterium
GTTCAGCACGCCGTTCATGGTCATGTACGCGCTCCACGACGCGATGGTGAAGCCGATGCCCGGCGGCCTCACCACGCCGAGCCTCGCCGAATCGTGGACCGAATCGAAGGATCACCTCACCTACACGTTCGTGCTGCGCAAGGGCGTCAAGTTCCACAACGGCGACCCGGTCACCGCCGAGGACGTGAAGTTCTCGTGGGACCGCTACAAGGGCGCCAGCGCCAAGCTCCTCCACGACAAGGTGAAGGAAGTCCAGATCGTCGATCCCGGCCAGGTGCGCTTCGTGCTGCGCGAGCCGTGGCCGGACTTCATCACCTTCTACGGCACGACCGCCTCCGGCGCCGGATGGATCGTGCCCAAGAAGTACGTCGAGAAGATCGGCGACGACGCGTTCAAGACCGCGCCGGTCGGCGCCGGCCCGTACAAGATGGTCTCGTTCAAGCCCGGCATCGAGATCGTGCTGGAGGCGTTCGAGGGCTACTGGCGCAAGACGCCGTCCGTGAAGCGCCTCGTGATGCGCTCGATGCCCGAGGAGGCGACGCGCGCGGCCGCGCTGAAGGCGGGCGAGGTCGATATCGTCTATCTCCTGTCGGGCCCCACCGCGGATTCTGCGCGCAAGACGCCCGGCTTGCGTCTCGGCGCGCCCCTCGTAAGCGGCGCCTTCTGGATCGAGCTGCCGGAACAGTGGGACCCGAAGTCACCGTGGTCGGATCAGCGCGTGCGGCTCGCCGCCAGCCACGCCATCGACCGCGCAACGATCAACCAGGCCGAGATGCTCGGCTACGGCCGGCTCACCGGCAATTACGTGCCGCGGATCTTCCAGTTCGCCGTCGCGATGGAGCCGCACGCCTACGACCCGGCGCGCGCGAAGAAGCTCCTGGCCGAGGCCGGACACCCGAACGGCTTCGACGCGGGCGACTTCTATCCGTTCCCGCCCTACGACTCGATGGGCGAGGCCATCGTCGGCTATCTGCAGGCCGTCGGGATCAAGAGCCGCATGCGCACGATGGAGCGCGCCGCGTACTTCACTGCCTGGCGCGAGAAGAAGCTGCATGGCGCGATTCACGTGATCACCGCCGCGTTCGGCAACGCCGCCACGCGGCTCGAGCCATACGCGACCAAGAACGGCGTCTACGCGTACGGCTCGCTGCCGGAGATCGACGATCTCTACGTGCGCCAGGCCCGCGAGCTCGACGTGAAGAAGCGCGAGGCGATGGTGCACCAGATCCAGCAGATCATCCGCGACCGGGTGATGGCGATCCCGCTCTTCGAGCAGGCGTTCATCTGGGGCATCGGGCCGAAGGTCGCCGAGGCCGGCGACGGGCGCATTCCGGGCTTCGGGTACTCGGCGCCGTTCGAGGATCTGCGGCTGAAGTAGCGCGGGCCGGCGCGCTACGCGCGGGCGGAGCGCCGGCTGATCGTGCGGGCCACGTCGCGCGCCTGCACTGCGCCGCGCTCGGCGAACAGACTACAGAGCCCGGCGTAGCGCGCGGGATCGAGCAAAGCGTCCACC
This sequence comes from Candidatus Methylomirabilota bacterium, assembly GCA_035275385.1. GTDB lineage: Bacteria > Methylomirabilota > Methylomirabilia > Rokubacteriales > CSP1-6 > AR31. Next base: position 1,514 of record DATEMW010000449.1, read on the forward strand.
TGTGAGCCCGTCAGCCGGGCGCTGACGTGCGGGTCCTCGGCCAGCAGATCCCGAAACGGCCGCGACTGCGTGACCGAGCCCTGCGCGGCGTCGTACACCGCGTCGTGGGCGCGCTGCCGGCCGATCTGCTTGCCGAGCTCGAGCATGAGCGCCTCGGCCATGATCAGGCCGCCCGAGAGATCGAGGTTCTCCCGCATCCGATCGGGGAACACCTGAAGGCCCTCGAACAGCGAGATCATCCGCTGGAGCATGTCGCCGGTCAGCTCGCACGCCTGGACCAGCGCCCGGCTCATCATGATGCTGGTGGTGCGATCGGCCTCGTGCTCGGTATTCATCGCGTCGAGCGCCAGCGGCACGAGCGCCCTGATCTGTGCCGCGGCGGCGATGATGTCCTGCGAGAGCTTCGGGTTGCGCTTCTGGGGCATCGTGCTGCTGCCGACGGTGCCGGGCGGCACGGGCTCTTCGACCTCACCGAACTCCTGCTTCATCAGCGTGTAGATCTCGCGCCCGATCTTGCCGGCGGTGGCGGCGAGCAAGCCGAGCAAGGTGACGTACTCGGCCTGGTGATCGCCGATCGTGCGCGCCGGCACGCTCATCGGCTGCATCCCGAGCCGCGCCGCCATCTTCTCCTGGGTCGCCAGGCCGAGCTCACCGAGCGAGGCGAGCGTGCCCGCGCCGCCGCCGAGCATCGCGACGAACACGCGCCCCTCGCACGCCCGCAGCCGCTCGACGTGACGGCAGAGCTCGTCGATCCACACCGCCACCTTGAACCCGAACGTCGCCGGCACCGCGTGCTGGCCGTGCGTGCGGCCGGGCAGGAGCGCGTCCTTGGTGCGCTCCGCCAGCTCGGCCAGATGCGTTAGCACGGTCGCCAGCTGGCCCAGGAAGATCTCGTGAGCCCGGCGCACCTGTAAGAGCTGGCCGGTCTGCGTGATGTTCTGGGTGGTCGCGCCCCAGTGGACGTAGCCGCCCGCGTCGCCCTCGCACGCGCGATCGAGCGCCCAGACCACCGGCACCAGCGGATGCCCGGTCTTCGCGAGCCCGGCCCGGACGGCGGCGAGGTCGAGATACTTCAGGTGGGCCTTGGTGACGATCTCGCGCGCCGCGGCCGGCGGGATGATCCCGAGCTCGGCCTGCGCCTGGGCGAGCGCCGCCTCGACATCCAACCACGACTGGAAGCGCGCGGCTTCGGTGAACAGCGCACGGATACCGGGATCTTCGATCCGAAGTGAGGTCGGCTCCTCAAGCATGGGCGGTCACCTGCGCCACCTCGAAGCCATAGACGCGCGCAGTGTTGGTACCGACGATCTTCGCCTGCTCGTCCTCGGGCACTCCCGCCAGGATCTCCGCCAGGATCTTCCGCGACTGCGGGAACGTCGATTCGCTGTGCGGATAATCTGAGCCCCACATCATGTTGTCGACGCCGATCACGTCGCGCAGGCGAATGCCGATCGCATCCTCCTGGAAGCTCAGCACGACGTTCCGATGGAAGAAGTCGCTCGGTCGCATGCCGCTCTTGAAGCGATAGATCGCCTCGCCGGTGCGCTCGCGATAGGTGTAGTCCATCGACGCCAGGATGTGAGGCGCCCACGACAGCTCGAACTCGACGATGGCCAGCGTGAGCCGTGGATAGCGCTCGAAGACGCCGGAGAAGATCATGTCGCACATCGAGAGCGCCGGATAGTGCGCCTTCGTCGACCGGCTGCTCGCGTCGCGCAGGGTCTTCTCGCCCGCGCCGCGGATCTTCCCCTGCCGCCGGGTGGCCGTGTGCAGGCTGAGCGGCATCCCCAGCGACTCGGCGGCGGCCCAGAAGGGCTCGTACTCCGGCTGGTCGTAGCGCCGGTGATCGAGCGGATGCTCCGTGATCATCGCGCCGGCCAGGCCCAGGCGCGCCGCGCGCTCGAGCTCGCCGATGCCCTCCTGGACATCGTCCAGGTTGATCATGGCGATGCCCTTGAGTCGCTTGCGATCGGCGGCGCAGAAGTCGGCCAGCCAGTCGTTGTAGGCGCGAAAGATCGCCGACATCAGCGCGCTGTCCGAGATGCGGAAGTAGAAGAGCCCCTGCGAGGGATAGAGCACTTCGCCGGCCACGCCGTCGAGGCGCATGTCGGACAGATGTTGCTCGGGATCGTAGCCGCCGCGCGGCACGTCCTCGAAACGCCCGTCTCCGGAAATGGTTTCGGGCGCCTCGAATCGCGCGCCGGCGTTCGAGATCAGACCGATGCCGGAGAGGATCTGGTCTGCTTCGATCACGATCTGGTCGGCGCCGTCGATGCGCTGGATGCGCGGCGCCCGGTCGCGAAAGGCCCTGTCGATGCGCTTGGCCCACAGATCGGGCGGCTCGAACACGTGCGAATCGGACGAGAGAATCACGGTCGGGGCCATCCCGCTACCCTCCTGGGCCTGAAGATGTTCTAGAATCCCGCCAATGTCCACCCCCTATCCACGCGACCTGATCGGCTACGCCGGCAACCCGCCGCATCCCCACTGGCCGGGCGAGGCGCGCATCGCCGTGAACTTCGTCATCAACTACGAGGAAGGCTCCGAGTACAACGTTCACGACGACGGCTTCTCCGAAGCGACCTTGACCGAAGCCGGCGTTTCCGACTACGGCGTGAAGGGCCGAGATCTGGCGGCCGAGGGGATGTTCGAGTATGGCAGCCGCGTCGGCTTCTGGCGGGTGCTGCGCATCTTCAAGGAGCGCGGGTTGCCGCTGACCGTCTTCGGCTGCGCGCTGGCGCTCGAGCGCAATCCGGCCGTCGCCGCGGCGATCCGCGAATCCGGCTTCGACGTGTGCTCGCACGGCTGGCGCTGGATCAAGCACTGGGAGCTCACCGAGGCGCAGGAGC
>DATEMW010000450.1:0-4914 GCA_035275385.1 Candidatus Methylomirabilota bacterium
CCGCGGCACCGTGTGGGAAGAGATCATCGTCGCGGCGCCGTCCGACGTCGTGCTGGTCGGGCTCTCGGCCACGGTCGCCAACGTCAAGGAGATCGCCGACTGGATCTCGATCGTGCACCGGCCGATCGTGCCGATCTACCATCCGCATCGCCCGGTGCCTCTCACGTACGTGATCGCCGACCTGGCGGGCGAGATCCACGAGGTCGACCGCGTGCGCAGCGGCAAGGCGCGCGTCATCGGCGACGAGCCGCGCGGTCCAAACGACCGCGGTCGCTGGTACACGCGGCGCGTGGTCGACCCCACCGTCCTGATCGAAGCGCTCGAAGCGCACGGCTGGCTGCCGGCGATCTATTTCATCTTCAGCCGGGTCGGCTGCGAGCGCGCGATGCAGGACGTGCTGACCGAGGGCAAGAGCCTCCTGGCGCCGCCCCAGCAGCGCGAGGTCGACACCGCGATCGGCGACCTGATCCGCGAGAGCCCGACGGTCGCGGAGTCGGTGCTGAACCAGAGCGTGTTCGAGGCGCTGCGCCTGGGCATCGGCGTGCATCACGCGGGGATCCTGCCGAGCGTGAAGCGGCTGATCGAGGTGCTCTTCGAGCGCGGTCTCTGTCGCGTCGTCTTCGCGACCGAGACGATGTCCTTGGGGATCCACATGCCGGCGCGCTCGGTGGTGCTGCAGGGGCTCACCAAGCGGACCGACCGAGGCTTTCGCTCGCTCACCCACAACGAGCTGACCCAGATGGCCGGGCGCGCCGGACGCCGGGGCATCGATCCCGAAGGCACGTGCGTCGTGGCGCTCGACGCGCGCGACGGCCTCGAGGACCTGCTGCGGGTGATCGACAGCTCGCCCGAGCCGATCGAGAGCCAGTTCAAGCTCGGCTACGGGTCGGTTGCGCTGCTGCTCTCGACCGGCGCCTCGCCCGACCAGCTGCGAAAGCGGATCGAGTCGTCGTTCGGCCAGTATCAGAACCTCAAGCGCATCCGTGAGGTCGAGGGGGACGTGAAGGCGCTCGAGGCTCAGCTCGACGAGCTCCGGCAGTATCCGGCGCCGTGCGGCGAGTTCCAGCGAATCGGCCGCTACCGGCGCGCGCGTCAGGAGGTGGAGGCCCGCCGCCAGGCGCTCGGCCGCGGGGGCAGCCGGCGGGGCGAAGAGCGCACGGTCGCCGAGGCCGAGCCGGGACGCCTGGTGCTGGTCCGGCGCGGCGGCCAGCCGACGCTCGCGATGGTGCTCGGGATTCACGCGATCCGCGGCCATCGCGTGCTGATCGACGCGCTCCTGCCGCACGGCGTGACCGTGCGCGTGAAGAGCGGCGTGATCAAGCGCGTCTTCTGGGCCACGCCGCCGCTTCACGTGCCGCGCGATCGCGGACACGACGGCCGCGACGCCCGAGACGGTCGCGATCGCCGGGGCGACTGGCGCGAGCACCACAACGGGCGGGATGGGCGCGACGGCCGCGATCGGCGAAGCCCCGACAGCCGCGGCCTGCGTCATCTGGCCGAGGAGCTCGAGCGGTTGTCGGTCGCCGAGCTGGTCGACCGTGAGCGCGCGCAAGGCCCTGAGGCTGTGCTCGCCACGATCGAGTGCCACCGCTGCCCGTGGGGCGCGACCGCGCGCTGCGACCGCGAGTGGCGCGAGCTCGAGACCGTGACGGAGCGTCTCGGGATCCGGCGGCGGCAGCTCGAATCGCTGCGCGGCGCGTACTGGCAGGAATTTCTGCGCGTGGTCGAGGTGCTCGAGCAGTTCGGCGCCGTGCGAGAGCGTCAGCTCGAGAGCAAGGGGCGGCTCATCGCCGGCCTGCGCCACGATAACGAGGTGCTCGTCGCCGAGGGCGTGACCCACGGTCTCTTCGATGACGTCTCCGCTGCTGAGGCGGCCGCCGTCTGCTCGGCGCTGGTCGAGGAAGCGCGCTCGGGCGACCCGGCGCTGGCGCGCACGTTTCTCAAGAAGCGTCCCAAGCTCAAGCGCAAGCTCGACCAGCTCATGCGGGTCGCCGATACCGTGCACGAGGCGCAGCGGGCGCGCCACATACGGATTCCGATCGCCGTGCACGCCGGGTTCATGCCGGCGGTGTTTCGCTGGACGTCCGGTGAGGACGACTGGTCGGCGATCGTCGAAGAGGCGTTCGGCGGGCACGAGGGCGATCTGATCCGGGCGATGCGCCGGCTGATCGACCTCTTGCGGCAGCTCGCGGACAGTCCTGAAGTCCCGGCAGAGACGAGCCGGCTCCTGGCCCACGCCTCGCGCGCGATCGATCGCGGCATTGTTTTGGAGTCCGCGCTGATCTGAGCCTGCTATCATGCCTGCCGTGAGGGGCATCATCGTGGTCGCCCTCGTGCTGCTCATGGCCGCCGGATGTTTCGGCATGCGGCGCAAGGAGCAGCGGACGACCGAAGGGCCGCTCGCCGAGGACATCTGGACCATGAAGGTCCTGATCGCGAACGGGCGAGAGCCGAACTTCGACGAGCGCCGTCGCTGGGACAACGCGATGGAGCAGAAGATCGGCCAGTACCTGCGCCAGCACCCCGAAGCCGCCAGCTCGGTCGACGTGTCGACGTTTCGATTCATCAAGCAGGTGACCCTCGGCCAGACCGACGAGCAGGTCGTGATCTTGCTCGGTCCGCCGCTCGCCCGGATCACCGACGTGGCCGAGATGGAGAAGCTCGCGAAGCAGTTCTGGCCGGCCGTGAAGGAGAACGAGCCCAACGAGGCGTGGACGTATCCGTCGGGCTGGAGCATTTATCTCAAGGACAAGGTGGTCGTCGACATCACGCAGCACGCGTTTAAATACTGACCTCTCCGCTCATCCCATGATCGAATCCCGTTTGATCGTCACGAAGAAGATTCCACCCGTCCGACGCGGGCTGGTCGCGGCGGAGCATCCTGTCGGCGCGCGCGTCGGCGCCCGCATCCTCGAGCGCGGCGGCAACGCGGTCGACGCGGCGGTCGCCACCGCCTTCGCGATGACGGTGGTCGAGCCCTTCATGTCCACGATCGCGGGCTCGGGCACGATGCTCGTGCATCGCGCCCGGCAGGGCGAGACCGTCGCGCTCGATTTCAACGGCTGCGCCCCGGCGCGCGCCCACGCGTCGATGTTTCGCCTCAGCACCGGAATCTCGCGTGGGCTCTTCGCGTGGCCCAACGTCGAGAACGGCGCCAACGAGCGCGGCTGGCTCGCCCCGGCGGTTCCCGGATCGGTCGCGGGGCTCTCGCTCGCCCTCGAGCGCTACGGCACGATGGAGCTCCGCGACGTCGTCGCGCCCGCGATCGAGCTCGCGCGCGGCGGCTTCGTCGCCGACTGGTACCAGGCGCTGTCCGTGGCGCGCCAGCTCGAGGAGCTCACGAGCGCGGGCGAGGCGGCGCGCGTGTATTTGAAAAATGGCCGCTGGATCTATCGCCCGCCGACTGGCATGGAAGAAGGCGATCGCCCGATCTATCCCGATCTGGCGCGGAGCCTCGAGCTGATCGGCCGCAACGGGCCCGACGCGTTCTATCGCGGCGAGCTCGCGCAGATGATCCACGAGGCGATGGCCGCCAACGGCGGCTTGATCACGCGCGACGATCTCGCGGCGTACTCGGTGCGCGTCGGCGCGCCGCTGGTCGGGACGTATCGCGGTCTCGAGCTTCGGTTCTCGCCGGGCGCGACCGGGGGAGTCACCGCGCTCGAGATCCTGAACATCCTGGAGCAGTTCCCGAAGAACGCCGTCGGCTGGGACACGCCCAACGGTCTCAATCTGAGAGCGCACGCCGTACGCCGGGCGTTCGCGGATCGCTTCCAGCACCTGGGCGATCCGTCGATGATCGACGCGCCCTGGGAGCGCCTGGCCTCGAAGCCGTACGCCCGCGAGGTCGCCGCGGCGCTGCGCCGGCGCCCGACGAAGCCGGCGACTACCGACGCGTCGCTCGGCGCGGTCGCGGCGGGCGGCGACTGCACGACGCACATCAGCGTGGTCGACCGGCAGCGAAACATGGTCTCGCTGACCCACACGGCGGTGTCGCTCTTCGGCTCGCTGGTCGTGGTGCCGGGAACCGGCATCTTGCTCAACAACGGGATGATCTGGTTCAACCCCGAGCCGGGGCGCGCCAACTCCGTCGCGCCCGGCAAGCGCGCGCTGGTCAACATGGTCCCGGTGCTAGGCTTCAAGAAGGGCGAGCCGTATTTGACGCTCGGCGCTCCGGGCGGGCGCCGGATCGTCTCGGCGATCCCGCAAGTGCTGGCGACCCTGGTCGACAGCGGATGCGATCTGCAGGCGGCGATCGAGGCGCCGCGGCTGCACGCCGAGAGCGACGAGACGCTCGTCGACGAGCGGGTCGGCGCCAAGGCGCTGGCAGCGCTCGATCGGCTCGGTCAGCGTGTCGCGCCGAGAGAAGAGACTTACGCGACGTTGAACTTCGCCAAGCCGGTCGGCGTGCGCGTGACGCGACGCGGGCTCGAGGCGGGGCTCGACGCGTTCCGCGCCGCGGCGGCCGCGGGCCACTAGCAGTAGGGGAGAGGTATGGCAGAAGTTCAGTTGACGGCTGCGTTTTCGACGGTGCCGGCCGCGGAAGCCGAAGAGATGAAGCGCGTTATCGTCGAGACCGTGCAGCAGCTGGCTCAGGACGACGGAAGCTTCAAGCGCGCGAAGCTGGTCTTCACCGAGTCCGACGAGCGCTGCGGCCTCACGGCCGAGCTCGACGGGATCAAGCGCGAGGGCGTTCCACTCCAGATCGACATCGACCAGCTCGAAGACGCCAAGACCTCCGCGGGGGCGCGCGCCCAGCTCAAGGAAGCGCTGCGGCTCTACTTCCGCCGCGTCCTTGGAAAGTAGCGGCTCCGGCACGTGACCCGACGACTGATCGTCAACGCCGATGACTTCGGTCTCACGCCGGGCGTGAGCGCCGGCATTCTCTCGGCTCACCGCCACGGCATCGTGAGC
>DATEMW010000451.1:0-5220 GCA_035275385.1 Candidatus Methylomirabilota bacterium
GCCCATGCCGCGCGCGGTCAGGTCCATGTCCAGACCGAGCGCCTTGGTGAAGATGGCGCTGCCGTCGGCCATCATGCGCACCTTGCCGCCCGACTTCTGGTCGCGTCCCCACGCGCCCATCACGAAGGCGTCGTTGACCGAGACGCACCAGATCTCGTCGACACCCTTGGCGCGGAGCTTGTCGAAGTTCTGCACGTAGCTCGGGACGTGCTTGGCCGAGCAAGTGGGCGTGAAGGCTCCCGGCAGTCCGAAGATCGCGATCTTCTTGCCCTTGGTGATCTCGCCGACCGCGAACGCGTTCGGACCGATAGTGCAGCCTTCCCGCTCGGTATCGATCATCTCTGTGAGGGTGCCGTCGGGAATCCGATCGCCGACCTTGATCTCCATCGCGCGTCCTCCTGAATGTGCCTTGGGTGAAGTGATTGCGGCGGGCTGGCCCGCGCCGCGCGCAGAGTATCCGACACGGCAGACGGAATTGCCAGCGCGAGCTGGAAGCGCGGCCCGCCGCTCAGCCTTGGCCGGGTACGATGCCGCCGGCGCGGCGCCAGGGCCGCAGCGCGAGCCAGGCCGGCCGCCACCAGTTCCATCGCCCCAAGAGGCGCATCGTCGCCGGCACCAGCAACGCGCGAACGATGGTCGCGTCGACCACGACGGCGACGCCGATACCGATCCCGACCGCCTGGATCACGACGGACCGCGCCAGCCCGAAGCCGAAGAAGACCGCGGCCATGATCGCGGCAGCGCCGGTGATCAGCCGGCCGGTGCGCTCGAGCCCCACGATCACGGCGCCCGCGTTGTCGCCGCTCTTCTCGTATTCCTCGCGCACGCGGCTCAGCAGCAAGACTTCGTAGTCCATCGAGAGCCCGAAGACCAGGCAGAACATGATCAGCGGCGTCGCCGTCTGGATGGGGCCGGGCGTGAAGTCGAGCCAGGAGGCCAGGTGGCCGTCCTGAAAGATCCACACGAGCGCACCGTAGGACGCGGTGATCGACAGCAGGTTCATCACGATGGCCTTGAGCGGAAGGACCACCGAGTCGAGCAGCAGGAACAGCACGACGTAGGTGACGAGCACCACGAGACCGATCGCGAACGGCGCGTGGCGGAGCACCAGCCCGATAAAGTCCAGATCGAAGGCGGTCTGCCCGGTCACCAGCACGTCGCCGTCGTAGGGCGGATGGGACTGTCGGATCTCGCGAACGAGTGCCCGCGCCTCGTCGCTGGTCGGCCGGAGCGTGGTGGTCACCACGAGCATCGCGGCATGGTCGCCGAGCGTCTGCCGAAGCGCCTCGACCAGCTCGGGAGGCCGCTGGGCCGGCGGCAGTGCCGCCATCTGCTGGTACATCGCGAGGTCGAGCGAGGGATGGAGATCGACGAAGCTGTCGACGCGCTGGACGTGCGGCCGGCCGGCGAGCCAGCGGCTCAACGCGTAGGTCTGCGCGACGCGTGCGGGCTCGAGCGGCGAGCCGAGCCCGGCGTCGAGCGCCACCATGACGCGGTTGGCGTCGCCGCCGGGAAACTCCCGGCGAAGGAGCTCGTCGCCGCGGCGCGCCTCGGCCTCCGGCGGCAGCGAGGTCGCGCCTCCCGAGCCCACTCGCAGATGCAGAAAGGGCAGGCCGAGGAGGAGCAGGATGCCCACGACGGGCACGAAGACACGCCAGGGATGGGCCATCACGGTCGTGGCCAGTCGATGCCACAGTCCGTCTCCCCGGCGGTCGCTGAGAAGGAACGGGACGCGGAGCGCGTTCACCCGCGGGCCCAGCACCGCCAGGAGCGCGGGCAAGGTCGTGAGACCGTAGACGACCGCGAGCGTGACCACGCTGGTGCCGGCCCAGCCCATCGAGCCGAGATTGCCCAGGCCGAGGAACAGCATGCCGAGCAGGCCGATCGCCACGGTGAGGCCGGAAAACAAGATCGCGCGCCCCGCGGTGGCGACCGTACGGGCCAGCGCCTCGATAGGCTCTCGCTCGCGGATCTCTTCTCGAAAGCGGCTCACGATGAACAGCGAATAGTCGATGGCCACGCCGAGCCCGATCATGCTCACGATGTTCGGCGCGTAGATCGAGACCGACACGAAGCGCGCCAGCAGGAGCGTGACGGCCATGGCGCCGGTCATGGCCAGCGCGCCGACCGCCAGCGGCAGCGCGGCGGCGACCACGGAGCCGAACACGAGCAGCAACAGCACCGCGACCGCCGGCAGGATCAGCACCTCGACGCGGCCGAGATCCTTGCGAGCGACTTCGGTGAAGTCGTGGTTGAGCGCGACGTTGCCGACCGACACGACCTCCAGCGTCTCGGCGCGAATCAGCTTGCGCAGCGACGGATACAGATCGGGCGGCAAGCCGGAGAACTCGAGCGACGCGAAGCCTCCGGCGGCGCCGCGCAGCTCGATCATGACCAGCGTGCGGCGCCCGTCCCGCGAGATCAGCGGCACCGCTGCGGGCAGTGGGCCGGGCGGGTCGTATGCCGTGTGCACGCGCGCGACGCGCGGGTCGCGGCGTAGCGGCGCCAGCGCGCGCTCGACCTCGTCGCGAAATGCCGGGTCGAGCGCCTGTCGCGTCGGGCTGCTGAAGATCAGGCTGAACGACGACGGCTGCGCCGGCAGCTCCTTCTCGAGCAGCCGCCGCCCGCGGCCGGACTCGGTCTCGGCCGGGATGTCGGGCGGATCGAGCCGGCCGCCCACGTGGATCACCCACAGCGAGGCCAGCAGTGCCAGCCCCGAAAGCGCCAGCACAGTCCAGCGAGCGCGATAGACGAGTCGACCCCACCGCGCGAGGGCCACGTCTCTCTCGCGGCCCGCCGACGAGCGGGACACGCTCATCGCGCGATCGCCGCCCGGGCTCGAACGACCGGCGCTACCTCGTGCGCCACCCGGCGGAGATGAGCCAGATCGAGGCTCGGGACGCCGAGCATCAGCTTCGTGATGCCGGCCTGCACGTGCTCGACGAGCCGCGCCGCCACCTCCGCGGGCGGTCCGAAGATCGCGTGCTGATCGACGTCGAAGCGCGGGCCGTAGTAGCCGTGGAGAAACGCTCGCAGCGATTCGCGCGCGCGGGCTCGGTCGTCGTCGACGGCGACGTACACGAAACGGCCGGCCACGAGCGCATCGGGATTGCGGCCCGCGGCGCGCGCCGCGTCCTGCACGACGCCCCAGAGCCGAGGGAAGTCGCGCACGGTGCCGAAGGGGCTCATGATCCAGCCGTCGGCCATCGCGCCCGCACGGCGGAGCGCGCCCTCGGCGTGGCCTCCGACGTAGAGCGGCACCTGCGCCGCCGGGCGCACGGTCGCCTTCTCGAGGCGGACGAACTGGCCCTGATGATTCACCGCCATGCCCGCCAGGAGCTGCCGAATCACCTCGATGCTCTCCCGGAACACCGCGACGCGCCGATTCATCGGTACGCCGACGGCCGCGTACTCCTCCGGACGACCGCCGAGCGAGACGCCCAGTGCCAATCGCCCGCCTGAGAGGTGCTGCAAGGTCGACACCTGGCGCGCCACGATGGCGGCGGCGCGCAAGGTGACGACGAGGACAGCCGTGCCGAGCTCGATGCGGCGCGTGCACGCCGCGGCCGACGCCAGCAGCATGAGCGGGTCGAGCATGTTCGCGTCATGGAAGATCCGGTCCTCGGTCCACACCGCGTCGAGGCCGAGCGCCTCGACCTGACGAAAAAACTCTGCGTAGGCTTCACCCGAATCGAGCGGTTCGACGGAGGCACTCGGCACGTGGATGCCGACCGACACGGAGGAGGGCCCGGAGAGCGTCAGCGAATCGTCTCGGGCGCCGTCGTGTGCGGCTGCAGATACGGGCTCGCCGGGCCGTAATACGGGAAATAGCGGGTGGTGCCCGGCACTTCACGGTTGTCGGCTGTGAGGCACGCGCAGCCGAAGCCGAGTGGCGCGCTGATCGTGGGAAGCTGGCACCAGCCGTACTGGGTCGTGCAGATGTTCGCGCCCGGGGGAGGCGGCAGGGCCGGCGGTCGGGGTGTGGGCTGGGGCTGTGCCGACGGCGCTCCTTGGGGTCGCGATTGGGGCACCATCTGCGCGGGCGCCGAGCCCGGGCCACACGCCAGGGCGAGCGCGCCGAATGCCAGGGCGACGGACAATCGAACTCTCACGCTTGAGCCTTCACTGATCAAGTTTACCGCGGCGGGCGCCGAGTACTACTTGAGTCGCGGGTCGAGCGCGTCGCGCAGGCCGTCGCCGAAGAGATTGAAGCCGAGCACGGTCACGAAGATCGCCAGGCCGGGAAACAGCGAGATCCAGGGGTTGGACTGGATGAACGCGACGTTCGCCTTGAGATCCCAGCCCCAGCTCGGCGTCGGCGGCTGGGTGCCGAGCCCCAGGAACGACAAGGTCGCCTCGACGATGATCGAGGTCGCGATACCGAGCGTGGTCGTCACGATGATCGGCGCCAGACAGTTGGGCAGGACGTGGCGGAGCAGGATCTTCCAGTCGCGTACGCCGACGGCGCGGCAGGCCTCGATGTACTCCTTTTCCTTGATCGACAGCACGCTGCCGCGGACGAGTCGCGCGTAGATGGGAATGCGGACGATGGCGATGGCGCCGGTGACCTTCATGGTGCCGATGAGCCCGGCGGTGGGCGCGAAGATGACCATCAGAATGATCGCGAGCAGGTAGATCGGGAACGCGAGGATCAGGTCCATCACGCGCATGATGACGGAGTCCATGCGACCACCGTAGTACCCGGCGATCATGCCGAACGGGACGCCGACGAAAAGGGCGAGCAGAACCGAGGACACGCCGACCGCGAGCGAGATCCGGCTGCCGTGGACGATACGGCTCAGCATGTCGCGCCCGAGCTGATCGGTCCCGAACGGATAGTCACGGCTCGGCCGCTCGAAGGTATGGGTCTGGTCGCTGGTGATCGGGCTCTGCGGCGCGAGCACGTCGGCGAAGATCGCAACGAGTAGCAGCAGGGCGACGATGGCTGCGCCGATCAGGGCCGTCGTGCTTCGCCGGAGGCGACGCAATCCCTGCGCAAACGGGGACTCGGACGGCTCGGCTTTGGCTCTCCAGGCGACCTCCGAGCTCGGAAGCTCGGCCTCCTGAGTACTTCCTCCCGCGATGGGGCGGGATACCGTGCGCGGCTCGCGGTCGTCCGTCATGGTGTCCTCAAGCGTACCGGATCCGTGGATCCAGGAATGTATACGTGAGATCGACGAGCAGATTGATGAACACGAACGCCAGCGCCGTGACCAGGGC
>DATEMW010000452.1:0-7202 GCA_035275385.1 Candidatus Methylomirabilota bacterium
CGAAGCCGAAATCGTCGAGCTCACCTTCATCGTGGGCTTTCAGACCTTCGCCAGCAAGTTCGCGAAGGCATTCAGCCTGACTCCTCAAGGATTCGCGCGAGTCTGACGCAGCGAGACGCGGAGGCGGCGGCTACGGCCGCAGGCAGTACGACGGGGTCCAGCTCACGTCGAGAACCTCGGGGCTGATCGTGCTGTAGTCGAACGCCTCCGCGTCCTTTCGCATCTGGCGGGTGTCGAACAAGAGCCGCGCCTCCGGGATTCCTCCGAAAAACGCGCGGAACATCGGCCGCACCATGAGCCGGGCGGCGCGCAGCCCGACCGGCCCCATGAAGTTGCGGCGCTCGCCGACGTGCGAGAGCTCGTCGGTCATGATCGCGCGGAGGAGCTCGCGGATCCGGTCCCGCACGTCGGGCTCGTCGCCGATGACGTCGTCGAGCATCCGGTCGAGCTGCAGGTAGACCGTCAGGCCCATCAGCTCGCTGACAAAGGCCGGAGGGGCCACGATCGCTCCCGGCAGGCGCGCGAACGCGCCATAGAGCTGCTTGGTGCGCTTGGGCAAGGGCCCCCACTCGACTCCGTGGAGGCCGAACGTCCGGAACATCTCCTGGAACAACCGCATGTGACAGAACTCCTCGGCGAGGTGGTAGCGGCTGATCTTGTCGATCAGGTAGACCGCCCGATCCACCGACGGACACTCGTCCCAGGCCGCCGAGATGCCGATCCATTCGTGGCGCGCGAACTTGTAGAGAAACGTCAGCAGCAAGGTGCGCCGGTCGAGGCTCCGCGGATCGTCGCGCATCGTGTCGTAGTTGCGATGAAACGTCTCGGGGACCGGGCGCCGGGTCCGCACGGCGTGCTGCTGAAAGCGCACGAGCGTCTTCTGCTTCTCGGCGAGATCCTTCGCGTCCTCCAGGATGGCCCCGTCCCGCCGCTGCTGGTAGAGCCAGTAGCTCTCGAAGTTCGCCTCTCGCTGTCGCGCCGTCGCGGGAGAGAAAATCGACGCGCGCTGGGGCCGACCGACCGATGCCATCCACGACCTCCCCGTAGTCCAGCGATCCGTCATGGACAGCCTACAGACAAAAGGGTTCGGGCTCCACGAATTACGGACGAATTCGCGTGGAGGGCCGGTGCTACGCGAGCGCGGCCGCGCCCGCGTTGGCGATCTGCTCGTCCTCGTGCGACTGCACGCCCGAGACGCCGATCGCTCCGACGCACTCGTTCTGGTACATGACGGGCACGCCGCCCTGCAGCGGCAGGACACCCGGGAACTTCATGAACGCGGGGCGCTCCTTGAGCCGGTCCTCCCAGAACTTCGTCGGCCGGCGGGTGCGGGCCGCGGTGACCGCCTTCTCGGTCGCGACCTCGGCGGTCACAGGCCCCGCGCCGTCGAGCCGCTCGAGATAGAGCAAGTAGCCGGCGTCGTCCACCACCGCGATGGAGACGCTCCACGTGTTCTTCGCCGCCTCGCTCTTGCAGGCCGCGACCATCTTTTGAACGTCCGACGCCGTCATGGTGGGCTTGCTGCGCATGCGCGCGCTCCTTCGCTCAGAGTGAAGCGGACTCTAGACGAGCCTCCGCGCTCGTGTCAACGGCGCGCCGTTGACACGCCCGACCGCTTGCTCCTAGCATCCCGTCACCTATTTCACGAGGAGCGACGACGATGCGAACCGCGATCCAGGGCGGGTGGGTGGTCGGCTACGACGGCCGCGGACACGAGCTGATTCCAGAGGGGTGCGTGGTGTTCGAGGACGACCGCATCGTCCACGTCGGATCGCGGCTCGACGGACCGGTCGACCGCCGCGTCGACGCTACCGGCAAGCTCGTCGCGCCCGGCCTGATCAACTGTCACCTGCACGCCGCCACCAATGCCGGGCAAGCCGTCTTTCTCGACGGGCTCAAGGCCGATTACTTCGCCAGCAACTTCGTCGGCTACGTGGCGCCCCGGCGAGGCGCCGTGGTCCCGCGCACGGGCGACCGCGCGGACGTCGCCGGCACCTACGGCCTCTGGTCGGCGCTGCGGGCCGGCGCCACGACGATCATGGACGTCGGCACGATGCCGGGTGGGCCGGATGCGTTCACGCGCATCGCCGGCGAGCTCGGCGTGCGCGCGTACGTGGGCCCGGCCTTTCGCTCCGCGAGCTACGCGTTCGACGGAAGCCGGATCGTCTGGGAGTGGGACGAGGCCGCCGGCTTCACCGGCCTCGACCGCGCCGTCGCCTACGTCAAGCAGCACGACGGCGCGTACAACGGACGCATCCGGGCCGTGCTCTATCCCGGCCAGCTCGACACGTGCACGCCCGAGCTCCTGCGGCGAGCCCGACGCTGGGCCGACGAGCTCGGCGTGCCGATGCAGCTGCACGCCGCGATGAACCAGCGCGAGTTCCACCACATCCTGGAGCAGCACGGCCAGACGCCGATCCAGCTGCTCCACTCGATCGGCTTTCTCAAGCCGCGCACGGGCCTCGGGCACTGCGTCTTCCACAACGAGCACTCGTGGTGCCATTACCCCTACGCGGACGATCTGAAGCTTCTCGCCGACAGCGGCGTGACGGTGGTCCACGCGCCGTACAAGTACGCCAAGATGGGCGTGCAGTTCGAGTCGTTCGAGCGCTACCGCGCGCTCGGAATCAACCTGGCGCTGGGCACCGACACGTACCCGCAAGACCTGATCCACGAGATGCGCTGGGCCGCGCTGATGTGCCGCATGGCCGACGGGAGCTTCCGAGTGGGCCGGCCGCAAGACGTCTTCGACGCGGCCACACTCGGCGGCGCGCGCCACCTCGGACGCGACGACCTCGGTCGGCTGGCACCGGGCGCCAAGGCCGACATCATCGTCGTGGATCTCCTTCAGCTGAGCTACGGCGCCGTGCACGATCCGATCAAGGCGCTGGTCGAGTGCGGCACGGGGCGCGACGTCGAGACCGTCATCGTCGATGGCCAGACCTTGGTCGAACACGGGCGCGCGGTCCGAGTCGACGAGTCGGCGCTGCTACGCGACGTTCAGGCTGAAGGCGAACGGCTGTGGAAGGCGATCCCGCAATGGCACTGGAGCGGCAGGCCGCTCGACGACATCGTGCCGCCGAGCTATCCCGTGCGCGAGGTCTCTTAGCGGCCGCGCGAGCGCCGGCGATCGGCCAGTCGGGCGAACGCCGTCTTGACCTCGCCGATCCCCCGGTTGAGCTCGAACACGACGACGCCGAGCGTGCCCAGGAGGGCGCCATAGGTGAGGACCGCGGTGACGATCATGAGCCCCCACCCAACCCCAGGGCTCTTCGATGCGCCAAACAGCCCGAGCGTGATCGGCTTGTAGAAGAACGAGGCCACCGCCAGGATCGAGCCGACGATCATCGCCGCGATGCTGAGGAATCTCAGGAGCGGTACGCCGACGTAGGCCTGCAGCGCTCTGGGGCGGATCATCACGAACACCAAGCGCGCCAGCTCGAGCAGGACGATCGCGATACGGTAGGTCGGCCACATGGTCGCGGTGGCATTCATCTCGACCCACCCCCAGCCGAGGAAAACCGCAGCCGGAATGATCGGTGCGATCAGCGCCAGGCAGTAGAGCATCCTGAGCGCCCAGGACACGCGACGGCGCGGCCTGAACACTGGGACCCGATTGGAGCCCCCGGGCCTCGGCGGCTGGAAATACGTGGTGCTCGCGGCGGGCCGTGGCGGCGTAGACGCCATATCTCCAGATTAGTCGACGCGCCCTCCCGGGCCGCCAAGCTGCGTGGCGTCCGCCAACGCCTTTATCGATCGACCTTTACAGTTCCCTATCCGCCACGCAGCGCATCACCAGCAGCGGCGAAGCGAATCACCAGCAGCGCAGCGAATCGCGAAGAATGGCCGCGATGTCGGCGGCGCCGACGGCGCGGGGTGAGCCGCTCAAGAGCCTCGGCTGCTTCAACGTGCCCTCGACCAGCGCCGGGATGTCGCCCTCGCCGTAACCGAGCGCGCTGATGCCGTTGGGAATGCCGACGTCGCGCATCAGCGCCTGCAGCGCACCGGGCAGTGCCTCACGCGCCTCGCGCTCGGAGAGCCCCGCGGTCGACACGCCCATCAGCTCGGCCGCTCGCAGATGACGCTCGGGTGAGGTCGCGTACGTGAAGCGGAACGTGGCCGGCGCCGTCACCACGACCGAGACGCCGTGCGGCACCAGCGCGTGCGTGGTCCGGTATCCGCTCGGCACGTAGTCGCGCACGAGCCCGGCGATCGGATAGGCCAGGGCGTGCGGGATGTGCACGCCGGCGTTGCCGAAGCCGACGCCGGCGTAGTTGGCCGCGAGCGCCAGGTTCACGCGCGCGTCGAGATCGAGCGGGCTCAGCACCGCGCGACGCAGATACCGGCCGACGTACTCGATCGCCTTCTCGCACCAGATATCGCTCGCCGGGTTCGCGCCGATGTACGCGGGGCGGTCGGGCGGATGATGCTTGGGCCGCGCGTGGTACGGGCGCGTCGTGTAGGACTCGATCGCGTGCGTGAGGATGTCGCAGCCCGCGGCGGCCGTCACCTCGGGCGGCGCGGTGAGCGTGTTGAGCGGATCCACGATGCCGAGCGCCGGCCGCAAGAGCCGGTTGGAGACTCCGGCCTTCACGTGCTGAGCCAGGACGTGAGTCACCGCCACCGCGGTCGTCTCGCTCCCGGTGCCCGCCGTCGTCGGGACTGCGATCAAGGGCTTGAGCGGACCGGGGATCGCGCGGCCGCGCCCGACCGGCTGATTGATGTAGTCGAGGAGCGGCGCCGGATACGTCGTGAGGAGATTGACCGCCTTGCACGTATCCAGGGCGCTTCCGCCGCCGACCGCGATGAGCCCGTCGAGCTCGCGCTGGCGCGCGTACTCGGCCGCTTCCTCCATCGACCGGTCGGTCGGCTCGATCTCGACGCCGTCGTAGACGTCGGCCTTGATGCCTTCCTCTTCCAGGAGCGCGCGCACGCGATCGGGGAGCCCGAGCTCGCCGATGTGGCGGTCGGTGACGATCAGCACCCGCTTGAGACCGAGCCGGCGCGCGTCGTAGGCGATCTCGTCCATTGCCCCGAGCCCGAACTTGATCGGCGAGGCTTCCATCACGAACACGGTTTCGGTCGGTAACGTCACGCCCTTCATAGCGCCCTCTCTCATGTGCAGTCCCGCCGGCATCCCACAGGGCGGTGCCGGCGTATGCACGGATTATAATCGTCGCAGTGAGTCGATCGCCGGTCCCCGCCCCTGGCCCCCCGCCGGGCACGAAGTTCGGGGCGCTTCAGCATCGCGACTACCGCCGCTACTTCTCCCTGGTCCTGCTCAGCGCGACCGCCGACAACATCGAGCACGTCATCAGCTACTGGGTGATCTTCCAGGCATTCCATTCGCCGATGCTCGCGGGGTTCGCGGTCATCAGCCACTGGGTGCCCTTCCTGCTGTTCTCGGTGTACGCGGGCTCGCTGGCCGACCGCTTCGACTGCCGGAAGCTGATCCAGATCTCGCAGGGATTGTTCGCGCTCGCCTCGCTGGCGTGGGCCGTGCTCTTCCTGACCGGGACGCTTCGCGTCTGGCACGCGGCCGCCATCTTGTTGATCCACGGCGCCGCGGGGGTGATCGGCCTGCCGGCCTCGCAGCTGCTCGTCTACGACATCGTCGGGCCGGAGCGGCTGCCGAGCGCGATCCGCCTGAACGCCACGAGCCGCTATCTGGCGATCCTGTTCGGTCCCGCCGTTGGCGGCGGCCTCATGCTGCTCCTGGGGCCGGGCCAGGGACTCCTGGCCAACATCCTCATTTACGTCCCGTTCACCCTGTATCTGCTGCGCATGCCGTACACGGGCCACCGGCGCGATCCGGGCGCGCGGCGTGCGACCGGATTCGGTCTGGCCGACATCCGGCGGCTCCTCGGCGAGGCGCGCGCCGATCCGCGCCTGCTGACGATGATCCTGCTCGGCGGCACCACGTCGTTCCTGGTCGGCAACGCGTTTCAGGCCCAGATGCCCGAGTACGCCCACCATCTGGGCGCCGACGAGGCCGGCGCGTGGTACAGCGTGCTCCTCGCCGCCAACGCGGTCGGCGCGATCATCGGCGCGGTGCTGCTCGAGAGCTCCACGTTCGTCACGTTGAGCGCCCGCGCAGCGATTCTCTGCGCGCTGGTGTGGGGCGTGTTGATGGCCGTCTTTCCGGCCGCGCAGAACTACCCGGTGGCGGTGCTGCTTCTGGTGCTGGCCGGCGTCTTCAACGTCGCGTTCACGTCGATGGCGCAGACCATCGTGCAGCTTCTGGCGCCGCCCCACCTTCGGGGCAGCATGGTCGGCCTTTTCAACACCTCGATGCTCGGGCTGCGCGCGGGCAGCGGCCTCACCGTAGGAGTCCTCGGCGCGCTGATCGGCGTGCAGTGGTCGCTGACCTTGAGCTCGGCGGCCGTCGTGCTGGTCGCCGTGGGCCTGCTCGCGCTCGAAACCCGCGGCCGCCAACGTCTCCCGATCTGACCGGCTGCCGACAAGGATCAGCGGATCCTTCTCGGCAGCCGGGAGCGATCAGCCGCCGATGGTCGCGCGGACGCTCTTGAGGTGCTCGTCGACGTGGTTGATCAAGATCCCATTCACGATCTGCTCGACGCTCATCGGCGGCATGCCGGTCAGAACGGTGCCGCTCTTGCCGAGGTCGGCGTCGCTCAGCCCGCGCACGATGGCGGCGGCGGTCGCCGCGTTCTTCTTGTGGAGCGCGATCGTCTCGGCCTTGGACACGCTCGCGAACTCTTTGGCGTGCTTGGCGTTCATGTCATGGAGCATGTCCATCGTGAAGCCCTGAACCGACTGCCCACCGGCGACGGTCTTGATGATGCCGCTGATCCCCTCGTGGCCGCCGGCGACATGATGGGCGACGACGCCGACCGACCATTTCTCCGCTGACGTGACCTTCTTCCAGTCGGCGTCGCTCAGGCGATCGAACACTCCCGTCGCCTCCTGCACCTTCGTCTCGAACTGCTTCGCGAGCGCTTCCGCCTTGCCTGCCATGATGCTCCTCCTTGGTGGGTGGTGAGAGGTCGATCGGCCACCCAGATGATACCGCCGGCTTCAACGCGGAGCGCGGCAGCGTCCGGGCATGAGATCATGCCGGCCTGGCGAATCCGGTCGATGGCAGGGAGATGAGCATGCAGGTCTACGCATTCGATCTGATGCCGTGGCCGCACCTGGCGGAGCCGTCGTACTATCCCGACTCGAACCGCCTCTACGATCCG
>DATEMW010000453.1:0-13645 GCA_035275385.1 Candidatus Methylomirabilota bacterium
TTCTCGGCGATCGCCGGGTCGTCGAGCTGCAGGACGAGCCCCGCGTCGACGATCGCCTTGTACTCCTCGCGCATCGCGTCCGCGCACGCGAACAGAAACTCCTCGTCGGTGTTGTAGTACCGGTTCGCGATGCGCGACGCGCTTCCCGGCGCGATCGAGGTCATGAAGCCTTCGTCGACGCCGGCGGCCTGGAGGGCAGCCTTGAAGCTCGCGATGTCGGACTGGATTGCGGCGTGGCCGGTATATGTGAGCTTGCCGACGCACACCGGCCACAGCGCGGGTCGGGGCCCGGTCGTGATGCCCGAATCAGGATCGGCGTAGGCGGCCGCGAAGCGCAGGCGATCGCGACGATCACCAAAGCTCGTCAGCACGACTTCGCCGGGCCGGGATCGCTGGGCCGGCATGTCGTAGAGACCCGTGGTGCCGAGCTCGAGTCCACCGAGACGCTGGAACGAGTAGCTCCACCACGCACGGTAGTTGACCTTGTGCCCCATCGATTTTCCGAACTCGCCGTCGCCCGGAATCGTGATACCGGCCTGCTTCTGCAGGCGTACGACCTCGGCGACACTCGATCGGAGCTGCTCTTCGAAGCGGCGTTCATCGGCCCCGACGCCCGATTCGCGCGCGCGGTTCGCTTCGATCAACGCATCGGGGCGCGGCAGACTCCCGGCGTGGCTCGTCAGGATTTGATCGCGACTCCGCTTCATGGCGTGTTTCCTCCGTGCTCGGCGCGGTGTCGGGAGTGTACTCGATCCGATGCTCGGGCGCTCCCGCACGATGTGTAGAAGTTACCGGATACCGGGTAACTTCTACACTTCTGTCCGCACTGAAACACTCGCCGCCGGCCTCGAAGATGTCGCGGCGTTCCCCGGGAAGGTCGCGCCTCTGACATGACGCGGGCTTCGGCCGCCTTCGCGCGGTGGAGCCCGCTCCCCCACGCCCCCGCCGCGTCGGCATCGACGTTGCTTCTCCGAGGATTCTCGTGGCCGTTCCGACTACGGTTCTCTGTATCGTGTCCGGCGAACGCCTCAGCGGCGTCGACTTCGTCGCGGCCCTCAGGGAATCACTTCGCCCGAACGAGCAGCTCGAGATCATCGTCGATCGCCGCTCCGGCGAGCCGGTCGGCGAGTGGGAGCGCCTGGAGGAACGGCGTCACCGGCCGCAAGTGGATCTCGCCCTGCGAGCCAACGGGTTTGCGTTCGTGCCGGCCGACTCGGGCTCGGATCGGATGCCGAGCTCGACCCGCCTGATGAGCTCTGAGCGCATGACTGGTTCCGACCGTATGTTCAGCTCGGACCGGGTGCCGGGCTCCGACCGCATGAGATCGGATCGCGTGCCCGACTCGGACCGCATCGCGAACTCGGACCGCATGGCTAACCATGGCCGCGTGCCCAGCCCGGAGCGTATGCCCAGCCCTGACCGCATGCCCACCGCGGACCGCGCGGACCGTTTGTCCAGCCACGATCGCATGCCCGACCCCGATCGGAATGCGCCTTCCGAGGACGATGATCGCGACTGGAGCCCTGCCCACGAGGGTCGGAGTCGGGGTCGCTTGTCGCTGCTGGTGCCGTCGGGGGCAAGCGACCGCGATGGCGACGACGACGAGGAGCGTCTGGAGGCCATTCGCGACTTCAAGCGCGAACGTTCTGGCGGCCTCGTGCCGTGGCTCGTCGTCGCGCTGATTGCCGCCGCGGTGGTCGCGTTCCTGCTTTCGCCGACCGGTCAGACGGTCAGGAACAGCGTGATGAGTCGCGTGTCGCCGACCGCGCCCTCGAGCTCCCCGTCGCAATCCGCGAACGAGACGGCCGCGCCCGCTCCGGTGACGGAGAAGCCCCAGCAGCCGGCAGCGCCGCGTGACACCGGCGCGGTCGGCGCGCCGCGCGAGAACAGCACGACGGTGCCCGGCGGCGACCGGTCAAGCGACAGCGCGCCGGCGGTCGCAAACGCTCCAGCGAGTAGCGCGCTGCCGAACACCAACGCTCCGCCGGCCGGGAACGCCCCGGTCGTCGACGGCGGCGCCGCGCCCAATGCAGGCGCCGCGCCGAACGCCAGCGCCGCACCGAACACGCGCGCCCCGGCCAACGGGAATCCTGCTACCGTCGACCGCCCCCGAACAAGGGCGGAGGGCGACACAGCCTCACGCGCTCGGTCCACGGCCGGCGAGATGCCACGAGCGAGCTCGAGCGCCCCGAGAGAGACGGCCAGCGCGACTCCGGCGCCCGACGCGGTATCGCGGACAATCGCACCGCGCTTCGCCGGTCTGCCGCGCGTGGAGCTCATTCGCGAGGGCGGGGCGAGCGGCTCGTACGCCGTGAAGATCGCCGATCCCGCCGGCAAGCCGCTCGGCGACGCCGAAGTGCTCCTGATCGCCCGGATGGCGGACGGCACGCTCGAGAATGTCCGCATGGGCTACGTGCCCGAGCAGGGCGCGTATCGCGGCACCTTGCCTCCGGTTCGTTCCGCGCCGGTCGATCTGCGGATCCGCGTGATCACGGGCGACAAGCGCGTCGAAATTCCCATCGGACCCTAGCGCCTGGCGCCGACACGATGGAGGACCTCGTGAATTCCCCACGCCGGAGTCTCTGCATCGTCTCGCGTGATCCGCTGCAGTGCAGCGAGCTGGTCCTGGCTCTGCAGGCGGGCGTGGAGCCCGACGACGAGATCGAGATCATCATGGATCGCCGCCGCGAGCGCGCGCTGTTCGACACGAGCGTCGCGCCGGGAGAGCCACAGCCGGACCGGCGCCGGAATCCCGACGTGGACCTCGCCGTGAGGACAAAGGGCTTCGCGATCGTTCCGGCGACGCCGTGGCGGCGCGAGCGCGAGGAGACCGATCCCGACGCCGACCGCGCGCGATTCGGGAGCATCCTGAGCTTCAAACGCGCACGACAGGCGCGCCCGGCCAGGGTCGCCGGGGCGGCCGGCGCGATCGTGGCTGCGCTGATCCTGACGCCGCCGCAGAGCGGCCCGTCCGACCCCGTGTCCGGTGACGAGCGCGCGCCGGAAATGGCGCCGCCCCACGGCGCGATCCCGGCGTCCCGCGCCGAGCGGCTGCGTCGCCTCGAAACGCCGGGTGCGAGTTCATCCGCCGCGCACACGAGCGGCGCGCGGCCGCGAATGACTCAGCCCGGCCTGCTCGAGACGTACGCATCGCGAGTCGAGGATGCGACCGAACGCCTCGTGTCGAAAGCCAAACAGCTCTTCGCTCGCTCGTCGTCTTCGTCCGCCGCCGATCCGTCCTCCGCGAAGCCGCGCGCCGGCCACGCGCCGTAGCTCTGCGGACCGATCCCACCGCCTCACCCTCACTTTCAGGTTGCGTTCGAAGCGGAGTGGGGCCAGAGTAGCGACCTCGATCGAAGGTCGCGCGCTCGGCAGGCGGAGATTTCGTCCGCGACGCGCCGCGGCGGCGCACAGCTAGCGACTGATTAAGGCCTGGACGAACGGAGCAGCTGGAAGAGGGCGCGCACTCTCATAATGCTCGCCGACCGCAAATATCCGCTCAGTCTGGCCGGGCTCTTCGGCCTCTACGTCGTCGCGGGAAAGATCGGACTCTCGCTCGCGTTCGTCCACGTGAGCGTTTCGCCCGTGTGGCCGCCGACTGGTATCGCACTCGCGGCGTTTCTGATGCTCGGCTACCGGGTCTGGCCCGCCGTGTTCATGGGTGCGTTCGTCGTCAACTTCAGTGCTTCGGGATACGTGGCCACATCCGGGGCAATCGCCGCGGGCAATACGCTCGAAGGTCTGCTGGGCGCGTTCCTCGTCACGCGGTACGCCAACGGCGTCCATGCGTTCGACCACGCGCAGGACGTGTTCAAGTTCGCCGCGCTGGGCGGGCTGCTGGCCAGCCTCGTCAGCGCCACGATCGGCGTCGTCAGCCTCGTGGTGGGCGGGCAGGCTCAATCGGCCGACTTCGACGGGATCTGGCTCACGTGGTGGCTCGGTGACGCGACGGGCGCGCTGCTCTTCGCGCCGCTCCTGATCTTACTGGCGCGCGACTGGTGGTCCGGCCCGGCGAGCGGGCGGCTGCTGGAGGCCGCCGCGCTGTGGCTCACCACGACACTCGTCGGCCTGGCGGTATTCGGCGAAGGGCTGGCGCACCTCGGGCTCATGACCTTGCCGCTCACGTTCCTGTGCACGCCGCCGCTCGTCTGGGCCGCCGTGCGCTTCCGACAGTGCGAGGCCGCGATGCTCGTCGTCGTGCTGTCGGGCATCGCGATCTGGGAGACGTTGCGCGGTTTCGGACCGCTGGCGAACGTGCCGACCAACGAGTCGCTCCTGCTGCTCCAGGTTTTCATGGGCACGGTATCAGTGATGGCCATCTCGGCCGGGGCCGTGGTCGAGGAGCGCCGGAACGTCGATCAGGAGCGGGAGCACCTGCTGGTGCGGGCGCAGGTGGCGCGCGCCGAAGCGGAGGCGGCCAATCGCGCGAAGGACGAATTCCTGGCGATGCTCGGCCACGAGCTTCGCAATCCGCTCGCGGCCATCATCAGCGCGGTCAGCGTGCTGGATCGCATCGGCAGCCACGATGACATCGCGACGCGCGCGCGCGAAGCCATCCGTCATCAGATCACGCATCTGGGCCGGCTGGTCGACGACCTCCTCGACATCGTTCACGTGGCCAGCGGCCAGATCGTGCTGTCGTGCGAGCCGTTGAATCTGGCGACCAGCGTTCAGCGCTCGGTGAGCGAGCTGGCGAGCACGGGACGGCTCGAGCGCCACGTCGTCGACGTCCGCGCCGAGCCAGTATGGACGAACGCGGATCCGGTGCGGCTCGGCCAGATCGTGTCGAATCTACTGACGAACGCGATCAAGTACACCTCGCCGGGCGGCACCATTCGCATCCGGGTCAGCGGCGAAGAGACGCTCGCGATCATCGGCGTCTCCGACACCGGCATCGGGATCCCGTCGAAGTTGCTCCCGCACATGTTCGACGTGGCGCCGCAGGGCGAGCGACGCTTCGATCACGCGCAGGGCGGCCTCGGCGTGGGCCTCACCTTGGTGCGGCGCCTCGTCGAGCTTCACGGCGGACGAGTCCAGGCCTTCAGCGATGGGCCCGGGCGGGGCAGCGAGTTCGTGGTGCGACTGCCGCGTATCGCGCCCGCGAAGCAGGCCGAGTCGCAGTCCGTCCTTCGCGTGATCGGAAAGGTCGCGTCGGTCCACTGAGTCGCACCGCCGCCTCGAACCGACCCCGGTCCGAGTTATGCACTGGTGTGGATAAGTATGTTGGTAAGGTCTCCGGTGGGTCATGTAAGGATCTAATAAGTTTGAGTTTTGTAGCTTGAGAGAAATCCACAGGCTCGTAATCTCCGGAGCCACTCTGATCGACGGGACGGGGGGCGCTCCTGTCCCGAATGCGAGCGTCCTGGTCGAGGGCGACCGGATCGTAGGCGTCGGCCCTCGCGACGCGGCGCCAGTCCCACAAGGCGCGGCCGTTCTCGACGGGCGGGGCAAGTTCGTCATTCCAGGCCTCGTCGACATGCACGTGCACGTCTACACGCCCGAGAAGTGGCACCCGGAATTCTTTCTCGCGGCGGGTGTCACCACGGTGCTCGACCTCGGCGGACAGCTGCACGACGTGACGGCGCATCGCGCGGCCATCGAGTCTGGCGCGAGGCCGGGGCCGCGCATGCTCTTCACCGGTCCCATGCTCGAGGAAGGCGAGGTGTACGAGGGCTTCGCCGGGTTCTGTCGCCGGTTCGACGCGACGAACACCGAGGCCGAGATCGACGCGCTCGCTGACGCGGGCGTGGACGGCATCAAGCTGTACGTGACCGTGCGGCCCGACACCGCACGCCGCGCCTGCGCGCGTGCGCATGCGCGGGGCCTGCCGGTCTTCATGCATCAGCACGCGACGTGGGGCGCCGAGGCCGCGCTCGCCGGTGTCGACTCGGTCGAGCACGTCAACGTGTTTGGGCAGCTCGCGCCGCAGGGATTCTGGCTAGCCGAGCCGGCGAAGCTGAGCCCGTTCGAGTACGGCGGCTGGCTCTGGCGCTGGCTCGACGAGCTCGATCCGCGCTCCGATGCGGTGCGCCGCCTCTACGACGCGTTGATTGCCGCCGGCACCGCGCTCGATCCGACCCTCGTGCTCTACGCGGCCCGGCCGGGCGCTCTCGGCGACGATGTCGGCAACACGTCGATGGACGATCCGGAGCGGACGACGATCCTGCCGCGACTGCCTCTCACTGTCGGTGACGAGCTCGTGCGCCGCTGGGCCGAGCGCCGCGAGGCCGCGCGCGGCGCGTCGGAGGCGGCGAAGCATCGGATGCGGCGTGCGTGGGACAACATCCTCACGCTCGTGGGCGGCTTTCATCGCGCGGGCGGGACGGTGCTGGCGGGAACCGACTGTCCAAACGTCGCGATCGTGTCGGGTTTCTCGCTGCACCGGGAGCTCGAGCTCCTGGTGCGCGCGGGGTTGTCGCCGATGGAAGCGATTCTGTCCGCGACGCGACGGCCGGCGGAGCGGTTGGGGCGGCGCGACCTCTTTGGGACGATCACGGCGGGTCGCGCCGCCGATCTCTTGCTGCTGACCGCCGATCCGCTCGTCGACATCCGCAACGTCGCGCGCATCGAGCGCGTGATCGCTCGCGGCGCGGTCTACGAGCCGGAGCGGCTGTTGCGCGGCATCACGCCCGGCCGGCGCGACTCCGCAGTCGGCGACTAGCCCGTGGCCGCCTGCGCGGGCGGTTCGCCGACGCCTGCGCGGCTCAGCGGACGCTTGACGCCCTGCCGATTGACCCAGTACGAGCACACCTGTGCGTGGGCCGTGACGACCTCGGTCAGATCGCTGCCGCAGAGCGGGCACGGGAACACGCCGAGCTCCGAGCGCGGGATCCAGCCGAGGCGGTAGGTGTTCTGGCACCGCTGGCAGGGGACGATGTGCTGACTGCAGCACAGGAACAGGATCGCCTTCGAGTCCGGATCATCGAAGTCGACCTTGGTCGTCGTCGGGCGCGCGACCGCGAACCAGCGATCGACCTTCAACTCGGCGTCGCCCTCCAGCCGGATCCGGCGATCGCTCTGGCGCCGCTCGGGACGATGCGCGCCGTTCCCGGCTCGCCGATCAGCGAGCCGGCGGTCGACGATCACTTCGACCGTCGAGTCCTCCGCGAAGGTGTGGCTCAGCGACCGACACGCGTCTTGCCCGGTTCTCGGGACCACGATCAGTATCGAGCGCTCACCGTTTTGCATGGCCTGACTCTCCTTGGGAGACAAAGCTTACTCCGAAGGCGTCATGAAACGAACAAGAACTATGCGTTATTTTCGCAAAGAAATCCGAGGACTTGCGAAGGCGGGCTAACCGGCCCAGGCGCGAAAGACGGTTCCGACGGCGCGGCGGAGTGCCGTGCGAATGATCTCCGAGTCCGCGCGCGGCTCGCCGAGCAGCACGATGAAACCGACCGGCGTGCTTCCGAGAAATACAGAGCCGCTGACGCTTGCAAACTGCGCCATCGGAAACGTGCCGCGCCGAAGCTGCGGGCCGCGCAGCTCGAGCTCTCGCCCGAGCGTCGCGGCGAGCGCGGACAGCGGCTCGGCGTCGATCTCGCTCGGCAGATCGGCCGCGATCACGAGGCCGTCGGGCGCGACGACGAGTCCGCCGATGACGTGCTCGAGCTTCAAGAGCTCGGCCAGCAGTCCTCGGAGATCGCGCCCGAGGGCAGGGCGCTCCACGACGGTGGCCGGGCTCATGCGAGCTCCAGACGGCAGCGACCCCACACTTGCTCGAGGTGCTCGAGCGCGATCGCGCTCTTGACGTCGTGGTCGAACGCGAGCGTGAGCAGCGCGGCGTCGTCGCCACGAACGTACGTCGTCTCCGCCGCGCCCTCGATGATCGCGTGGCGCAACGGCCCGAGCCCGGCGCGGCCGAGCATTGCCGTGGCGACTCTCGCCAGCTTCGCCGCGCGGGCGGCGACCGCGTCCGTGCGCGGCCCGCGCGGCTCGGCGAAGATGACCGTCGCGTCGGCGCGCATGAACAGCGCTTCGCGGCTCTCCGCCGGTAGGCGCACACGCGCGGCGGTGACCGCGCCGTTGGTGGACCCCGCGCGCGTCGAATCGGGAGCGGACGTGAGTCCTCTGGCCACCTCCAGCAGCGCGCGCGCCTCGGGGAAGTCGGGGTAACGCGCCAGCGCGCGGGTGAGCATCTGACGGCACGTCGCCGCGTCGCCTTCCTCGATCGCGATCCGGGCGAGACCGAGCAGCGCGCGCGGCTGCGTGGGCTCGAGCGCCAGGACCCGCTCGAACGACGTCCGCGCCTCACCGGTCTCGCGCAAGACCATGTGGAGCGCGGCCGCGAGCAGGTGCCCCACGACGCTGCGCGGATCGCGCAAAAGCGCCTCTTCGACGAGCTCCGCCGCGGCTTCGAATCGGCCGGTGTCTCGAAGGTGCTGGGCCCGGCGGAACATCTGGGCGCTCGTCGGGCGCCGCCTCCTGCCGCCGATCCTGTGCCAGATGCGCCGGAAGACCATGACGTCTTTTCGAGACGTTCAAGATCTTCGCCACCTATCGACGCCTCTCGGCGGATCCTGACCTGTCGCACGGTTGACGATGGTGGGTCAGCGTGGCACGGCACGGTATTGACAGAAGTTGTCATCGAAGCGGACCAGTTGTCACGACGACAAGCCCGAGAGGGTCTGACGCCCCGTTAGTTCCGCGTTTGTTCAGCGTAAATCCGCGCCCTACCGACGCTCGCGCTGGCAGATGGGTTGCACCGAGGCACATGCGGCGGACACGACGGCAGACCGCCACGGGAGGCCTGCGTCCGATGCCCAAGGTGATGGTGGTCGACGACGCCTACTCCGAGCTCCAGGTGATGGAGACGATCCTCCGATCGGCCGGGTACGACGTGTCGACGCACCTCGACGGCGAACAGCTCGAAGAGAAGATCGTCAGGGAGCGGCCCGACGTCGTCCTGCTCGATATCGTCATGCCCAAGCGCAACGGCTTCGACGCGCTGCGCGGCGTGCGCCGCGACGCCCGTACCAAGCAGGCCCGCGTGATCGTGGTCAGCTCGAAAAACCAGGAAAGCGACCGCATCTGGGGCATGCGTCAGGGTGCCGACGAATATCTCGGCAAACCCTTCACGGCAGACCAGCTCCTGGCGCTCGTCCGGCGGTTCCTGAGATGACCACCAGCCTTCTCGACAGCTCGGCGGCGGTCCGCGCGTGTGTCTTCGCGCTCAGCGGTCAGCCGTTCGCGATCGACGTCACGCAGGTGCGCGAGGTGGCGATCTTCGAGGACTGGACCGCGGTGCCGCTGGCCCCAGAGCACCTCGTCGGCGTCGCTAACCTGCGCGGCGACGTCGTGCCTATCGCGGACGCCCGCGCCGTGCTCGGGCTGCCGGCGCGGCGAAGCGCGCGCAAGCTGTCGACCTTGATCGTCGAGGCCGACGGGTTCGAGGTGGGGCTGGTCATCGACGGCGACGTCAGCCTGGAAGCGTTCGGCGGAATCGTGACCCTCGACGAGTCGAGCCCGCAACCCCACGCCCGGTGGGCGCTCGGGTTCCTGCCCGACGGCGAGCAGCTCATGCCGCTGCTCGATCCCGGACGGCTTCTGCGCGCGCTGAGAGAAGCGCAGCGCGAGGAGGAGTGACGATGCAACGGCGCACGATGCTCAAGGTGCTCTCGGCCGCCGCGGCAAGCTCCGTCCTGGGCCGGAGCCGTTCGGTGTGGGGGCAGCCGCCGGCCCGCGCCGCCGTCGTCGACGCGCGAGGCGGCAGTCCGGGGATCGGCACGCGGGATATCCGCATCGGCATGAGCGCGGCCTTCAAGGGCCCATCGGCGGGACTGGGCGTCGAGCTGTACCGCGGCGCGCTCGCCTACTACAGCGAGATCAATCAGCGCGGCGGCGTGCACGGCCGCGCGATCTCCGTGGTCGCGCTCGACGACGGCTACGAGCCGACGCCGTGCATCAAGAACACGATCGAGCTGGTCGAGAAAGAACAGGTCTTCTTCCTGTCGAATTACGTCGGCACGCCGACCTTGACCCGCGCGCTGCCGGTGATCAAGCGCTACGCCGATCGGCAGGTGATCCTGGTCGGCAACTTCACCGGCGCCCAGCCCCAGCGCGAAGAGCCCTACCTCGATCAGGTCTTCAACATCCGCGCCTCGTATCGGCAGGAGATGATGGCGCTCGTCGAGCGCTTCTGGCAGGCCGGCGTGCGCAAGTTCGGCGTCTACTACCAGATCGACGCCTACGGGCGCAGCGGCACCGACGGCGTGGCCCGCGGGCTCGCGCAGCGCGGGATGCGCATCACCGCCGAGGCCACGTACATCCGCGGCGCCCGCTTCGAGGACGACATGACCCCGGCGGTGCAGGCGCTCCGCCAGGCCGGCGTCGAAGCCGTGTTGTGCACCGGCGCCTATCAAGGCTGCGGCGCGTTCGTGCGCACCGCGCGCGACGTCGGCTGGAGCGTGCCGATCTCGAACGTCTCGTTCGTCGGCTCCGAGGCGATGTTGAGCTTGCTCACGCGCCACGGCCAGGGCGGCTCGCGCGACTACACGCAGGGGCTCGTCAACTCGCAAGTGGTGCCGAGCTACGACGACGTCGCATTGCCCGGAGTCGCCGAGTACCGGACGCTGATGGAAAAGCACAATCCGCAGATTCCCGAGGCGCTGCGCGACGCCAAGCACACGCCGGAGCGGCTCAGCTTCCGGAGCCTCGAGGGCTTCGTGAACGCCAAGGTGATCGTCGAGGGATTGCGGCGCGCCGGACCCAATCCGACCCGCGCCGGATTCCGCCAGGCCCTCGAGTCGCTCAAGAACTTCGACCTCGGCATCGGCGCGCCTCTCACGTTCGGACCCGAGCGGCACCAGGGGCTGGACAGCGTGTACTTCACCAGGGTGGTGAACGGTCGATGGGCGCCCATCACTGACTGGGCGGCGGCGGTGAAAGCATGAACAAGCCACGGACCGTGCGACTGGGTCTGCTCGGGAAGATCATCCTGTTCCTGGCCGTGACGCTCGTCCCGCTGGCGGCGATCACATGGTGGATCTCGGTGCGCGCGCTCACCACCAACCTGACGGAGGAGTTCACATCCAAGGGCACCGCCATCGCGAAGAGCCTGGCCAGCTCGAGTGTCGATCTCTTGCTGACGCGCGACGCGTCGACGGTGCAGGCTACCGTCGACCAGTTCGCCGCGATCAGCGGCGTCAAGTACGTGATCGTGTACGACCCCCAGAAGACGCTGGTCGCGCACACGTTCTCGCCGCTGGTGCCGGCCGGTATCGTCGATCGCAACCTGGTGCCCGGCGAAGCGGCGCAGCAGGCGCGCGAGATCTCGTATGCCGACCCCGTGACGGGCGCCGTCCAGCAGATCATCGACATCGGTGTGCCCGTCCTGGCCGGGCAGCTGGGCACGGTGCGCGTGGGCATGGATCGCTCGATCATCACGACGACGGCGGCCAAGTCCGGCCAGAATCTCCTGCTGGTCTTCGGCGGCGTCGCGGCGCTGGCGGTGCTCGCCGGCGCGGTCTTCGCCCACCAGATCACCAAGCCGGTCGTCCAGGTCGTGCGGGTCGCCGAGCGCGTGGGGCAGGGCGACCTCTCGCGCCTGGTGACCGTGAAGTCGCGCGACGAGATCGGCCAGCTCGCGAGCACCTTCAACGACACCGTCGTCCGGCTCCGGTCGCTGGTGCAGACCGAGGCCGAGCGCGATGACGAGAAGCGCAAGCGCGAGGAGCTCCAGCGGAACATCACGCGCTTCCTCGACATCGCGACCGAGATCGCCCAGGGTGACCTGACCAAGCGCGGCCAGGTCACCTCCGACGTGCTCGGCAGCGTGGTCGATGCGATCAACGTGATGGTCGGCGAGCTGGCCATGATCATCAACGACGTGCGCGACACCTCGCAGCAGGTGCTGACGAGCGCCACGGAGATGATCGGCGCGATGGAGGCGACGGCCGGCGGCGCCCAGACTCAGTCGCGTGAGGCGGTGGGCGTGAGCGAGGCCATGGAAGGCCTGTCGCGCTCGATGCGTCGGGTCGCCGAGCACGCCGAGTCCTCGGCAGAGGCCGCGAAGCAAACGCTCGATTCCGCGACCAAGGGCGAGCACGCCGTGCGCGCGAGCCTCTCCGGCATGCAGCGGATTCGGGGCGAGGTGCAGGGCATCTCGAAAAAGGTCAAGAGCCTGGCCGATCGCTCGCTCGAGATCTCCGAGATCGTGAACACGATCGAGGACATCGCATCGCAGACCAATCTCCTGGCGCTCAATGCCGCCATCGAAGCGGCGGGCGCCGGCGAGTCGGGCCTGCGCTTCGCGGTCGTGGCCGAAGAGGTACGAAAGCTCGCCGAGCGCTCGGGCAAGGCGGCCAAGGACATCGTCGTGCTGATCAAGGCCGTTCAGGCCGAGACGCAGCAGGCGGTCGTGGCCATGGAAGAGGGGACGCGCGAGGTCGAGGCCGGCTTCAAGGTGACGGTCGAGGCCGGCGAGCGCTTGCACCAGATCGGCGAGATTTCGCAGAAGTCGGCGGCGCTGGCCCTCGAGATCTCGGAGGCCACGCAAGAGCAGGTCCGCGGTGTCGAGGGCGGCGCGGTCGCGGTCCAGTCGATCGCGAGCGTCGCGGTCGAGACCGAGAAGGCCGTGCTCGAGACGCGCAAGACGATGGACCAGATGGTCCGGGTCGCCGAGGCGCTGACGTCGAGCCTCGCGCGATTCAAGCTGAGCAGCTAAGGCCCCGATCGACGGAGGCGGTGTGGCCGACGGCGACCGGCAGTTTCTCCTGAGTGTCTTCCTCATGGAAGCGTGGGACACCCTCGCCGCCGTCGAGGACGGCCTCGCCGCGCTCCGGGGCTCCGCCGACTCCGCGGGCGTCGTCGAGCATTTGGCGGTCGTGACGCACCGCCTGCGCGGCTCCGCGGCTCTGAGTGGGTTCCCACAGCTGGCCGGTCTGGCCGCCGCGATGGAGGAAGCGGTCGAGCGGACGACCGTCGCCGGCGCCGGTGACCGGCGCTCGCTCGCCGCACTCGGCGACCTGGTGTTCTCGCTCAAGGCGGCCCTCGACACCATCGGCGAGACCGGCGTCGAGGACGCCGACGCAATCGTCGAGGCGCTCGCGGCGCTCGCCCCCACGGCCTCGCCCGCGCCCACCGACGAGACCTCGCGCCGCCTTGCCGAGCTCGACCAGTTCTTCACGGATCAGTCCGACGTCCTCGAGTATTTCGTCCCGGAAGCGGTCGAGCATCTCGAATCGATGGCGCAGTCGCTGATCGCGCTCGAAGGCGAGGGCGCGACGGAGTCCGAGATCGCCGCGCTGTTCCGGGCGGTCCACACGCTCAAGGGCGCCGCGTTCACCGTCGGATGCGGGATGATCGGCGACCTTGCGCATCGTCTGGAGGACATGCTGGGCGAGATCCGCGAGCAACGGCGCGCGCTCGATCGCGCCGCGATCGAGACGGTGTTCGCCGGCCTCGACGCGCTTCGCCTTCTGGTGCGGAGCGGCGAGGAGCGCGCGGACACGCGCGCGACCGCCTACGAGCGGGCGCTCGGCCTCCTGGACGCGCTGCCGGCGCTCGAGGCGGCGGCCGTCGATGCGCAGCCGAGCGTGGCGCCGCTCGCGGCGCAGACCGCCGACGCGTCCGAGAGCTCTCTGGCGACGACCGCACCGATGGTCGAGACGCCGCAGCGCCTCGAGCCGGCCGGCGCTGCCGAGCG
>DATEMW010000454.1:0-7617 GCA_035275385.1 Candidatus Methylomirabilota bacterium
ACCGCACGGCACGCCCGCGTCGTTCAGAAGCTTGATCCACTCGGCGCTGGTCTTCTGCCGCGTCACGGGCATGATGACTTCCATGATGGTGTCGCGGTTCGTCGAGCGCGCCTTCGAGGTCGCGAAGCGCGGGTCGGTCAAAAGATCCGGTCGCTCGATCGCGCGAACGAACCGGCCGTAGATGTCGTCGCCGGCTGCCGCGATGTTGATGTGCCCGTCCTTCGTCTCGAACACACCGGTCGGAATACCGGTCGGATGGTTGTTGCCGGCTTGCGGCGGGACTTCATGGCTCATCAGCCACCGCGAAGCCTGGAAGTCGAGCATCGACAGCATCGCCTCCAGCAGCGAGGTGTGCACCCACTTGCCCTCGCCGGTGGTCTCGCGCTCGATGATCGCGACCAGGATGCCCTGCGCCAGGAAGATGCCCGAGCAGAGATCGGCGATCGGGATGCCGACGCGCACCGGCCCCTGGCCGGGAATGCCCGTGATCGACATCAGCCCGCCCATGCCCTGGGCGATCTGGTCGACGCCCGGCCGGTCGCGGTACGGCCCGCTCTGGCCGAAGCCCGAGATGCTGCCGTAGATGATCCGCGGATTGATCGCGCGGATCGCCTTGTAGTCGATGCCCAGGCGTTCCTTCACGCCCGGGCGATAGTTCTCCACGATGATGTCGGCGTCCTTCGCCAGCTTCTTGAAGATCGCCACCCCCTCAGGATCCCTGAGGTTCAGCGTGATGCTCCGCTTGTTGCGGTGGAGATTCTGGAAATCGAAGCCGTGGCGATTGCCGCCCATCCCGTCGCCGGTGCGCCCGCCGGGCATCTCGATCTTGATGGCCTGGGCTCCCCAGTCGACGAGCTGCCGCACGCACGTGGGGCCGGCCCGGGCCCGGGTGAGGTCCAGGACCTTGAACCGCGCCAGGGGGAACGAGTTGGTCGTCATAGTGCCGGCTATAATACCGCTTCACCGCGCCGGATGGCGCCGGAGCTTCGCCAGTCCTGTAGAATCGCCCCATGCCCAGAGACGAGACGCTCCCCAAGCTCGAGATCGTGACCGAGATTCCCGACAAGGCGATGGTGATCTTCGCGCACCCTGACGATGCAGAGATCGGCTCCGGGGGCGTCGTGGCCAAGTGGGCGGCCGCGGGGTGCGAGGTGACGTACGTGCTGTGCACGAACGGCGCGGCCGGCACCGCCGATCGCGCGCTGACGCCCGCCGCGCTCGCCCGCAAGCGCGCCGACGAGCAGCGCGCCGCCGCCGATTTCATGGGCGTGCGCCACGTCGTGATGCTCGGCTATCCCGACGGCGGGCTCGAGGACACACGGGAGTTTCTCGGCGACGTCGTCGGCGCGATCCGGCGCTATCGGCCGCATACGGTCTTCGTCCACGATCCGTACCGAATCCGCGGCTTCCAGCATCGCGATCATCGCAAGGCCGGGATCACGACGACCGACGCGGTCTATCCGTTCGCGCGCGATCATCTGCATTTCCCCGAGCAGATCACGCGCGACGGCCTCGAGCCGCACAAGGTGCGCGAGCTCTGGTACTGGGGCGCCGACGAGTCCGACGTGATCGTCGATGTCACCGATTCGATCGATCGACAGATCGCCGGGCTGATCCGTCACGAGAGCCAGGTGCCCGGCTTCAACGTGCCCGAGGGCCACACGATCGGCGAGCGAGTGAAGAAGAACGCCGCCGAGCACGCGGAGGGCTACGGCTTTCAGTACGGCGCCGTCTTCAGGCGCCTCATCGCGCGGAGGTAACTATCCATGGCAACCACGATCACACCGGCGGCGCTCAAGAGTCTCCTCGCGGGTAAGGAGCCGTTCGCGCTCATCGACGTCCGCGAGGCCGGCGAGTACAACAGCAGCCATATCCCGGGCTCGAGCCTGATCGCGCGGCGGCAGCTCGAGTTTCAGGTGCCGCTGTCAGTGCCCTTCAAGGGCACGCCGATCGTCGTGTGCGACGACGACGGCCGGCGCGCCCGGCTCGCCGCGGGCACGCTGGAACGTCTGGGCTATCGCCAGGTCTCGGTGCTGGACGGCGGCATCAACCGCTGGGTCACCGACGGGCTCGAGACCGAGTGGGGCATGAACGTGCCGAGCAAGGACTTCGGCGAGAAGGTCGAGGTCGTGCACCACGTGCCCGAGGTCGAGTGCAAGGATCTGGCGGAGCGGATCCAGAAGGGCGAGAAGTTCGTCATCCTCGACTCGCGCACGCCGGAGGAGTTCCGGCGCTTCTGCATCCCCGGTGGCCGCAGCGTCCCGGGCGGCGAGCTGGCGCTGCGCATCACCGACATCGCGAAGGATATCGACCGCGACACGACGATCATCGTGAACTGCGCCGGCCGCACGCGCAGCATCATCGGCGCCCGCGTGCTGCAGCGGATGGGGATCCCGCGCGTCTACGGGCTCAAGAACGGAACCGCGGGCTGGGTGCTCGCCGGGCACAAGCTCGAGACCGGCGCCGATCGCGTCGGGCTTCCGGAGCCCTCGCGCGACGGTGTCGCGGCGGCGGACGCCTACGCCGCGAAGCTGGCGGCCGAGGACGGCGTGCGCTATCTCGACATCCCGGCTCTCAAGAGCGTGATGGCCCGTCGCGATCAGGCGACGATCTACTTCATCGACGTGCGTACCTCGGAGGAATACGCTGCCGGCCACATCCCGGGCTTCCGCTGGTTCCCGGGCGGCCAGTGCGTACAGCGCTCCGACGATGTGGCGGTGGTCAAGAACGCTCAGGTCGTGTTCGCGTGCGACGGCAAGGCGCGCGCGACCTTGATCGGCTCGTGGTATCGGCAGATGGGCTTCAAGGAAGTCTTCGCGGTCGACGGCGGCACGAAGGCGTGGGCCGCGAGCGGCGGCACGCTCGAGCGCGGTCATGCCGACGAGGTTCCGGCCGGCTACGAGCAGGCGCGCGCGAAGGTGAAGGCACTCTCGGCGCGTGAGCTCTCGACCACGCCGCCCGCGACGGTCATTTACGTCGACACGAGCCAGGACTTCGCGCGCGGCCACGTGCCCGGCGCGCGCTGGGCGCCGCGCGGCTGGCTCGAGCTCTGGATCGGCGACATCGCGCCGTCGAAGTCCGCATCGATCGCGGTCACGTGCGGCGACGGCCGGGGCTCGGCGCTGGCCGCCGCGACGCTCGCCGAGCTCGGCTATCAGAACGTCTCGATTCTGGACGGCGGTATGGCGGCGTGGCAGAAGGCCGGGCTCCCGATCGAGAAGGGGCTCAGCGGCGTGATGACGCCGCCCACGGACGTCGTGCCTGCCGGCCCCGACCGGAACTTCGCCGATATGCAGAACTATCTGCGGTGGGAAGAGGCGCTGGGCCACAAGTACGCGCCGTCGTCGCACCCGGCGTAAGAGGTCGCGCCACGGCCGGGACCACGCGCCTTTACCTCGAGCCAGATCACGGCTTCGAGGCCGACGCGCGCGTGGTCGCGGTGCGCGAAAGCGAGCTGGCGTTCGACCGCACCTGCTTCTATCCGGGCGGCGGAGGCCAGCCCGCCGACGAGGGGACCGTCGAGCTCGCTGACGGCGAGCCGCTCGAGATCATCTCCGCGCACGCCGACGCCGACGAGATCATCTGGCACATGACCCGATCCGCTCCGACGGCCGATCTCGTCGGCCGGCCCGCGAAGCTTCGCGTGAACAAGGCCAGGCGGCTCGCGCTCGCGCGCTATCACACCGTGCTCCACGTGCTCAACACGATCACGCTCCGCGATTACGGCGGCTGGATCACCGGCGTGCAGATCGGCGTCGATCAATCGCGGATCGACTTCAAGCTGGAGGCGCTGTCGCCGGCACTCCGCGTGGAGATCGAGCGCAAGGTCAACGCGGTGCTCGCGGGCGATCATGCCGTGAAGGCGTACTACATCGCGGAAGACGAGTTCAGGGCACGCGGGGATCTGCTGCGGACGCTCGAGGCCAAGCCGCCCGTGTCCAACGGGCGGGTCCGCGTCGTCGAGATCGAGGGATTCGACGCTCAGGCGTGCGGCGGAACTCACGTCGACAGCACGGCGGAGCTCGGGCGCTTCGCGATCGTCCGCACGGAGAACAAGGGCAAGATCAACAAGCGACTGTACGTCCGGCTCGACGACCCCGGGTCGCAAGCCGAAGGGAGGTAGCAATGGCTGTCGAGTTCGGTGTGCTGATTCCCACGCGCGAGGCCGTCATGTCCGGTCATCCGGAGGCAGCACCGCTCCTGACGATGGCCGAGCGCGCCGAAGCCGCCGGCTTCGATTCGGTCTGGATCGGCGACTCGCTGATCGCCCGACCGAGACACGAGCCGCTGACGTTGATGGCGGCGATTGCGGGGCGCACCCGCCGCGTGCGGCTGGGCACGGGCGTGCTGTTGCCGGCCCTGCGCAATCCGGTCGTGCTCGCGCACATCGTCGGCACGCTCGATCGGGCGGCGGAGGGCCGCGTCATCCTCGGCATGGGCTTCGCCGCCGACAACCCGTCAATCCGGAAAGAATTCGCGGCGGCCGGCGTGCCGTTCGAGCGGAGGATCGGCCGCTTCCTCGAGACGATCGAGATCTGCCAGGCGTTGTGGACGCGCGATCACGTGAGCTTCCAGGGCAAGCACTTCACGCTCGACGACGTCACGATGGAGCCCAAGCCCCACCGGGCGGGCGGGCCGCCGATCTGGATCGGCGGCAGCGGGCCGACCGCACTGCGCATCGCGTCGCGCTTCGATGCGTGGTTTCCCACAGGGCCGAGCGTCGAGTTCTTCGCCGAGCACTTCCCTGGCATACAGAAGGCGGCGCGCGCCGGCGGGC
Source organism: Candidatus Methylomirabilota bacterium (assembly GCA_035275385.1). GTDB lineage: Bacteria > Methylomirabilota > Methylomirabilia > Rokubacteriales > CSP1-6 > AR31. Next base: position 4,778 of record DATEMW010000454.1, read on the forward strand.
GCCCGGCCGACGCGGTGGCCGGCGCGGCGTACGTCACCCTGGCGCTCGACGCCAATCGCGCCGCCGCCGAGCAGCGGCTCAACACGTTTCTCGAGACGTACTACGCGGCGCCGGCGCGGACGATCCTGGCCCGCCAGGCAGCGTACGCGGGTCCGATCGAGGGATGCGCGGAGTGGCTCCAGCGCTGGATCGACGCCGGGTCGAGCCATTTCACCTTGCGGTTCGCGGGCGGCGATCAGCTCAAGCAGGTCGACGAGACGGCGACGAAGCTGCTGCCGCGGCTCAAGCGCTAGGCCAGCTCGACCTCGGCGCTCATCGCGACGGTGCCCTCGGGGGTGACGGCCCAGAGCTCGCAGCCCTTGGCCGTCGGCCGCCCGCGGAGCTCGAACGGCGCCGTGTCGAAGAGCGGCGCCCGCGCCTGGGTCGTGTAGGTCACGATCCGCAGGCCGGGGTTACTGTCGCGGGCGAAGTCGATGAGCAACGTCGTCGTCAGCGGCCCGTGCACGACCAGGCCGGGATAGCCCTCGACGTCCATCGCCCAGGCCCGGTCGTAGTGGATTCGGTGGCTGTTGAACGTGAGCGCCGAGTAGCGGAAGAGCACGACCGGATCCGGCGTCACGACGCGGCGCCAGGGCACGTCGGTCGGCGCCGGGTCGCGGCGCGGCGCCTGATTGCGCTCGCCGGCCTTGACCTCCTCGCGGAACACCGTCCGGCGCTCTTCTTCGACCGCGAGACCGTGGGCGCCTTCGATGCGGCTGGTGACTGTGGCGAACACGAGCGTGCCGGTGCCGCCGTGCTTCGCCGAGATGTCGGCCAGCCGTGTCTCGCGCCGCACGCTCTCGCCGATGCGCACAGGGCTCTGGTGGCGCACGCGCTCGCCCGCGAACATGCGGCGCGGCATCGCCAGCGGTGGCACCACGCCCGTGTCCTTCGGGCTTCCGTCGGGCCGCAGCGCGTCGGCGGCCACCCGCGGCAGGAAGTAGAGCGCGAGCCACGCGGGCGGCAGCGCGTCGCCGTCGCGAAACTCGGGATCGGGGCGCCCGAGCGCGAGCCGCAGCATGTTCGCGGGCGCGGCGTGGATCACGTCGGTCGCGACCTGAGCGCGGCCGATGTGGGTGCGGAGGTCGTCGAGATCGAGCGTGGTCGTCATCGCCTGCCTATCGATCGCGGAAGCGCTCGATCATAGTCTTGCCGTAGCGCAGCACGTCGTCGGGCGTCTTGACCTGGGCGGGGAGCCCGGCGGCCGCGCTGACCGGCACCGCCACGCGCGAGACGCCGCGCCGGGCCAGCGCTTCGATCTCTTCGGGCGTGGTGGGCGCCGACACCGTGATCTCGATGTCGTCTGGATTGCGGCCGGCGGCCTCGGCGCTCCGGCGCATCTCGTCGAGCAGCTCGGGCGAGGCGCCGCGCGCCGGAAAATACCCGTCGCCCAGGCGCCCCGCTCTGCGCGCCGCCGCGCGGGTGTCGCCGCCCACGATGATCGGGATCTTGCGGTCGGCGGGTAGGGGACGGCAGAAGACCTCGCTGAACGACACGAAGCGCCCCTTGAAGCTCGCACGCTCCTGGCTCCAGAGCGCGCGCATGGCCGCCACGTACTCGTCGGTGCGCGGGCCGCGGTCGTCGAACGGCACGCCGAGCGTCGCGAACTCTTCGGCGAGCCACCCCACGCCGATGCCGAGCAGCACGCGGCGGCCGCCGGCCAGATGATCGAGCGTGGCCACGGCCTTGGCCGTGACCACGGGATTGCGCTGCGGCAGGATCAGGATCGCCGTGCCGAGCTTCAATGTGCGAGTCGCCGAGGCGATGTAGGCGAGCCAGATCAGCGGATCGGGGATCGGGAAATCCTCGAGCCCCGATCCCATGCGACCGGTCTCGGAATACGGATAGCGCGACTGGTAGCCGTGGGGCACGACGACGTGCTCCACGGTCCAGATCGAGTCGAAGCCGGCGGCCTCGGCGGCCTGCGCGAGCTCGACGGCCGCGGGACCGTTGGCGTAGCGACCGAGGCTCGCGTACCGCAGGCCGAATTTCACGGGGCGGTTAGCCCTTGTGCTCCTGCAGACACTGGAGGGCTAACCCGCCGTGACTCCACGCCGCGCCCGCGGCCATCGCCATCGCGACGAACGTGGTCTCGGCGATCTCCGCGTCGGAGGCGCCGGCCGTCGACGCCTTCTTCGTGTGGGCGTCGATGCACCAGGGGCACTGCGTGATCTGAGCGATGCCGAGCGCGATGAGCTCCTTGGTCTTGTTCGGGATCGCGCCGTCCTTGAACGCCTTCTGGTCGAACTCGAGGAAGGCGCGGTACGTCTCGGGCACGAGCTCGCGCATCTTCTTGAACTGCGTCTTCACGTCCACGTCGTGGAACTGCATGACTCCTCCTTGGCCTCTGTGACCGCTACTTGAGCCCGTAGAACCCCTTGGCCCCGCCTGCGAGGATCTGGCGCTTCGTCTCTGCCGACAGCTCGGGCCGATCGGCGATCAGCTTGGGCGCGCCCGGGAAGAAGCCGTCGGGATGCGGATAGTCGGTGGCCCAGAGGATCTTGTGCGGTCCGATGTAGTCGGCGAGGACCGACAGGCTGCCCTCGACGGGCTCGAACGAGATCCAGCAGTTGCGCTGGAAGAGCTCGCTCGGGCGCATCGTGAGGCCGGAGTCGTTGAAGCCCTGGTCGTCGAAGTGGCGGTCCATCCGATCGAGCCAAGGCGCGATCCAGCCGCCGCCCGATTCGAGGAACGCGATGCGCACCTTCGGATGGCGATCGCACACGCCTTCCCAGATCACGCTCATCGCCGCCAGCATCATCTCCATGGTGTGGGAGACGATGTGCTTGGCTCCGCGCGTG
>DATEMW010000455.1:0-3451 GCA_035275385.1 Candidatus Methylomirabilota bacterium
GGGCGGCGGCGGGGTCGGCGATCCCGCGAGCCGCGCGAAGAGCCGCGTCGACGCCGACGTGGCGGCCGGGCTGGTCAGCGCCGAGGGCGCCGCGCGCGACTACGGCGCGTAACGCGACGGCTCGCCGAAGGCTTGAGCGCCGTCACCTCGATCTCGACCTTCGCGTCCTCGACCGCCAGTGGCGCGCAGACGGTCGTATTGGCCGCACGCGCCGCGCCGAGCCGCTTCTTGATCACGCCGGAGACCGCGACGACGTCGGCCCGATCCGGGACGTAGACCCGGACGCGCACCACGTCGAGGAGCGTGGCGCCCGCTTCGCGCAGCGCGCGCTCGATCGTGTCGAGCGCGGTGGACGCCTGTGCCTCGGCGGTCGGCGGCCACGTCTTCGCACGCAAGTCGTAGCCGACCGTGCCCGACACGAACACCCAGCGGCCGTCGACCACGGCGCGCGAGTATCCGGCCAGCTCCTCCCACGGCGATCCGCTCGACACGAATTTTCGCGCGCTCATCGCGACACGTCCGCTTCGGCCTCGATCTCGACGTCGTAGTCGCCGACCAGGCCGGCGATCTGCACGAGCGTATTGGCCGGGCGCACGGCGCCGAAATAGCGCCCGTGGACCCGCGCAACCGCTTCCGCCGACCGCGCCTCGCGGACGTAGATGCGCGTGCGGACGACGTCGCCGAGCTCACCGCCGAGCGCCTCGATCGCGGCGCCGATCTTGTCGAGGATGTAGACGGTCTGCCCCTCCGCGTCCCCTGGGCACACCACGGTGCCCTCGCCGTGCGTCGCGGTCGTGCCGCTGACGAGAATGCGGTCGCCGACACGCACAGCGCGCGCATAGCCGGCGATCGGCTCCCAGCGGCTCCCGGAGTCGACGGCGCGGCGCTCGGGGCGGGCAACGCCGGGCCTCGCCTCGAACACGCGGGGCAGCGTCGACAGGTGGTGGCTCAGATCGCCGGACGCGGTGAGGAAGGGCGGCTTGCGGTACTCGTCGCCGCAATCGCCCAGGAGCTCGCGCATCCGCGATTGCGCATCGGCCAGGCGCGTCTTGTCCGCCTCGTCGAGCGCGAACCCGAACAGCGCGAGATTGTCGCCGCGATGCTCGCGCTCGCCGAGCCGCGCGCCGATGATGACCGCGCCCACCGCTTCCTGTTCGAGCACCCAGCGCGCCGCCACGTTGGCGACCGAGACGCCGTGCTTCATCGCGACGGCCTTCGCCGCCGCGAGGACCGCCTGCAGCACGTCCCAGCCGCCGATCGCGTCGATGAAGCGCTTGTACTTCGACTTGCTCCAGTCGGGAATCTCGGACGGCTCGGGCCGGCCGACCCAGCGATCGCTGAGGAAGCCGCCGGCCAGGACGCCGTAGGCCAGGAGCTTCATGCCGCTCGCGCGGCACAGCTCGGTCATGCGTCCCGCCGGCCGGCGATCGAGCAGCGAGAACGACACCTGGTTCGAGACGACGGTAATCCCGTGCTGGACGAGCAGGCGCAGGTGGTCCGTATCGAAGTTGGTCACGCCGAGGTGGCCGATGCGACCGGCACGACGCAGCCGATCGAGCTCGAGCATCGCGTCGAGGTAACCGGGGTGCCGGTATTGCCACCAGTGAAACTGCAAGAGGTCGACGCGTTGAAGCCCGAGCCGATCCAGCCGCTGCTGGACCCCGTCGCGAACCACCTCTTGTGTCATCGGCCCCGGCAGCGGACACCACTTGGTGAACGCGGTCGCGGGTCCGCGGCCTGCGCCCGCCAGGTAGCGGCCCACGATGATCTCGGCGCTGCCGTAGTGGTCGGCCATGTCGAACGCGTCGAACCCCGAGTCGGCGTACTCGCCGAGCGCCTTGCCGGCGGCATCGGGATCGAGCGGCCGGCCGTCACGCTCCATGTCGGCGACCTGCCACAGGCCGGTGATCACTCGCGGTACTTCGAGCCCGGGCGCGAGCGCGACGCGAGGAGGACGGGCTGGTCGGCCGGTCATGGCTCGGAGAGCGTAACACCGGCTCTGCGCCGCGCCCAACGAGCGTGTGCATCCAACAGCCAGCCGCGTGTGGGAAAGGCTAATATCGGGCGATGGCTCTCGAGAGCGTGGCGCTCGCACCGGGTTTCGTCGTCTCGCGCATCGCGAAGGGCAACTGGCAGCTCGCCGAGCGCCACGGCGCCCCGTACGCACGCGAGGCGGCGATCGAGGACATGCGCCACTTCGTCGAAGCGGGGATCACGCTCTTCGACTGCGCCGATCACTACGTCGGCGTCGAAGAGCTGATCGGCGAATTCCGCCGCCGCCATCCCGATCACGCCCGGCGCGTCCGCATCTCGACCAAGCTCGTGCCGGATCTCGAGTCGCTGCCGCGTCTCAAGCGCGGCGACGTCGACCAGATCGTCGACACCTCGCTCGCGCGACTGGGCGTGGAGCGCCTCGATCTCGTGCAGTTCCACTGGTGGGATTACCGCGTACCGGGCTACGTGGACGCGATGCACTGGCTCGCCGATCTCAAAGCCGCCGGCAAGGTCGAGCTGATCGGCGCCACCAACTTCGACACGAAACGGCTCTCGGAGATCGTCGCCGCCGGCGTGCCCGTGGCGACGAATCAGCTCCAGTATTCGGTGCTCGATCACCGGCCGGAGAACGGTCTGGCCGCCTTCTGCGCCGCGCACGGCATCGCGCTCTTGTGCTACGGGACGCTCGCGGGCGGTTTCATCGCCGAGCGCTGGATCGGAGCGCCCGAGCCGCGTCCGCCCTTCGCCAACCGCTCGCTCGTGAAATATCGGCTGATCATCGATGATTTCGGGGGCTGGCGCCGATTCCAGGAGCTCCTCTCCGTGCTGGATGCGATCGCCAGGCGCCGTGGCATCGGCCTCGCGAGCGTCGTGATCCGATACGTGCTCGACAAGCCCGGTGTGGCTGCCGCGATCGTTGGCGCGCGCGACGCCGCGCATCTCGACAGCCTCGTGCGGGCCGTCTCGCTCGATGACGCCGACCGGCGCGCGATCGCGCAGGTCGTCACGCGAGCCGAGGGGCCGCGCGGCGACTGCTATGACCTCGAGCGCCTCGAGGGAGGTCCGCACAGCTCGATCATGTGGAAGAACCAGAATGCGGGCGGTGCGCCGGCCGACGGCCCATACGCCGATGCACCGCCCGCGGCCCAGAAGGAGCGCCGATGAGCCAGACGGCCAGCGACGAATTCGAGCTCTACGACCTGCGTGTCGAGGTCGTCGAGACCGGCAAGCCGTTCGTGATGCACGCCAAGGCCGGCGACACGTTCGATGTGATCGGCGGCCGGATCGTCTTTCCACCCGGCCGGGAGCCGTCGTTCTCTCTCTACGCGATGCTCGCGGTGCTCCCGTTCATCCCGGCCAAGCAGCGGCCGACCCATCCCAACGACTGGATGACGACCGACACCGAGATCGCGAGCCCGGATCCGCACTGCGGCGCCCGCCTGCGCATCACGCGCCT
>DATEMW010000456.1:0-2181 GCA_035275385.1 Candidatus Methylomirabilota bacterium
GCGCTGCGGCTCGCGCGGGACGGCGCGGCGGTGGTGGTCAACGACCTGGACGAAGGGCCGGCCAAAGAGACGATCGCGCTGATCGAAGGGATCGGCGGCCGCGCGGTCGCCTGCAACGGCGACGTGACGGCCAAGGACTTCGGTGACCGCATCGTGGACGTCGCGGTGAAGCAGCTCGGCGGTCTTCACGTCATCGTCAACAACGCCGGGTACACCTGGGACAACGTCATCCAGAAGATGAGCGACGAGCAGTGGTACGCCATCATGGACGTCCACGTGACCGCGCCGTTCCGGATCCTTCGCGCGTTCGCGCCGTATCTGCGGGAGCAGTTCGAGGCGGAGGCCAAGCGCGGCGAGCGCGTCGTGCGCAAGGTCGTGCAGATCTCGTCGACGTCCGGCGTGCGCGGCAACGCCGGCCAGGTGAATTACTCGTCGGCCAAGGCCGCCGTCACCGGCATGACGCGCACGCTCGCCAAGGAATGGGGCCGCTACGCGGTCACCGTGAACTGCGTGGCCTTCGGGTACATCCAGACGCGCCTCACGAAGCCCCTGGCCGAGGGCGAGGCCGGCACGATCGAGGTGGCCGGGCGTCAGGTGAAAGTGGGCGTGCAGGGCGCGCGCATCGCCGCCATGAACCAGATGATCCCGCTCGGGCGCGGCGGACTACCCGCCGAGGCGGCGGGCGCCGTCTATCTCTTCTGCAGCCCCGACAGCGACTTCGTCAGCGGCCAGACGCTCCTCGTCACCGGCGGCGCGTAGCCCGGCGGATCGCCACCATGTCAGGACCGCTCACCGGCGTGCGCATCGTGGACTGCACGACCGTCGTGCTCGGCCCGTGGGCCGCGCAGCAGCTCGGTGATCTGGGCGCCGAAGTCATCAAGGTCGAGCCGCCCGAAGGCGACACCACGCGTCAGCTCGGGCCCATGCGCAGCCCCGCCATGGGCGCGTTCTACCTGGCGGTCAATCGAAACAAGCGCTCGATGGTGCTCGATCTCAAGCAGGAGGCCGCCCGGCGCGTGCTGCTCCGGCTTGCCGAAGGCGCCGACGTGCTGCTCCACAACTATCGACCGCAGGCGGCGCGGCGGCTCGGCATGTCGTACGAGACGTTTCGCGCCATCAACCCCGGGATCGTCTACGTCGGCACCTATGGCTTCCGCGCCTCGGGCCCCTACGGCGACAAGCCCGCCTACGATGACATCATCCAGGCGGCGTCGGGACTCGGCGCCGCTCAGGCCTCGATCGTCGGCGAGCCGCGCTACGTGCCCACCATCGTCGCCGACAAGACCAGCTCGATGACCGTGCTGGCCGCCGTGCTCGCGGCCCTCTATCACAAGGCGCGCACGGGCGAAGGCCAGGAGGTCGAGGTGCCGATGTTCGAGAGCATGGCCGCCTGGGTGATGGTGGAGCACCTCTACGGCGAAACGTTCGTGCCGCCGAAGGAAACGATCGGCTACAAGCGAATCCTCAATCCCTACCGGCGCCCGTTCAAGACGCGGGACGGATATCTGGCGATCCTGCCGTACACGGACCAGAACTGGCGGGACTTCTTCGCGCTGGCCGGCCGGCAGGACCTGCTGGACGACCCGCGCTACAAGACGCTCGCCACGCGCCTCAAGCACATCGAGCAGCTCTACGAGGAGCTCGCCCGGATCGCGCCGACCCGGACGAACGCGGAGTGGCTCGGCGAGCTGGATCGACGCAACATCCCGGCGATGACCGTCAACACGCTGGAGTCACTGCTCCGCGATCCGCACCTGGACGCCGTGGGGTTCTGGCAGATCGTCGAGCACCCGACCGAAGGCACGCTGCGGCTCCCGGGCATTCCGGCCACCTACAGCAAGACGCCCGGCGCGATCCGCCGCCTGCCTCCCCGGCTCGGCGAGCACAGCGTCGAGATCCTGCGTGAGGTCGGTCTCGGCGACGATGAGATCAAGACGCTTCTGGCGTCGGGGGCGACGCGCGGCGCGTCCTGAACGCGGCCCACCGCTCCTTCGGGGCGAAGGCTACGCGATCGCGCGGCGCTTGTTGCGAACGTAGTCGACCAGGATGTACTCGCCCAGCCGGTCGGGGCTCGCGAAGAACGCGCGGCCCTTGTTGATGCGCGTGAGCTGCTCGATGAACTGCGTGAGCATGCGGCTCTGCTCGAGCATGAAGGTGTTGATCGTGATGCCCTCGCGCGTG
>DATEMW010000457.1:0-7492 GCA_035275385.1 Candidatus Methylomirabilota bacterium
GCGCTGCGGAGCTTCACCGCGAATCCCATCTTCTCGATCTTCGGAATCTTCATCGCCTGGCAGGCGTTTCCGCATGTCGTGCGGCCGATCTTCGGCGCGCTGCTCGCACTGGTGCACCCGGCCGACCGCTACTCGTAGAGCGATGGACGTTCGCGTCAACGGGACGACGCTTCATTGCGAGTCGATCGGCGAGGGGCGGCCGTGTCTAGCCTTGCACGGCGGGCCGGGAACCGATTCGTCGGGGCTCGCGCGCTCGCTGGCTCCGATCGCCGCCGAGCTCGGTCTCCGGCTGATCCTCTACGATCACCGCGGCCACGGGCGGTCCGAGTGGGTGCCGGTCGAGCAGTGCACGCAAGATCAGCTCGCGGCCGACGTCGACGGCGTGCGCCAGGCACTAGGACTCGGCCCCGTCGACGTGCTGGGGATCAGCTGGGGCGGATTTCTCGGTCTCATGTACGCCGCGCGGTATCCGAGCGCGATCCGGAGCCTGGCCGTCGTCGGCGCCTCTGCCAGCCGCGACTTTATGGCGCGCGCCGAGGACAACGCGCGTGACCGCGCCACCGCCGAGCAATGGGCGGCCTATCGCTCGTTGTGGGACGGCTCGCTATCGGACGACGCGAGCTTCAGGCGGGCCTTCGAGACGATCCGCCCGCTCTATTTCTTCGACCCGGCTCGCGCCGTGGAGAACAATGCGGCGCGCGCGGACATCCGCTATCGGCTGGCGGTGCGCCGCTTCGTCATCGAGCACGAATACGCGCGGTACGACTGCCGAGCCGAGCTTTCGCGGATCGCGTGTCCGACCCTGGTCGCGGTCGGGCGCCATGACTGGATCTGTCCGGTCGACCAGTCCGAAGAGATCGCGCGGCTCGTTCCGGGCGCCGAGCTGGCCGTGTTCGAGGCATGCGGCCACTCGCCGCACATCGAGCAGCGCGCCGCGTTCACTCGGCGCCTGGCGGCGTTCTGGTCGCAGCGCCCGTAGCGGCTACTTGCCGGTCCAGCGCACGCTCTTCAGCGACTGATAGATGCCCGCGAACGTCGGGATCGGCACGAACCCCTCGTAGCCCGAGCGGGTGACGTACACCTGCTGCGGGAAGTAGAGGAAGACGTAGGGCGCGTCATCCATCAGGAGTTTCGAGAATTCCGCGTAGTGCTTCTTGCGCTCGGCGGTGTTGGCGGTGCGGCGCGCCGCCTCGAGCGCCTCGTCCACCTTCGGATTCTTGTAGTGGGCGAAGTTGCGGCCCTTCCACTGGCTCGAATGCCAGATCGTGTACGCGAACGGGTCCGGGTCGTGATGATTGGTCCAGCCGACCACGATGCCCTCGAACTCCGAGGCGAAGAGCTTCTTGACGAACGTCGGCCAGTCCAGCGGCTCGAGCTGCACCTCGACGCCGACCCGCTTGAGATATTCCTGGATGATCACCGCCGTGTCCTTCACGCTCTGGTTGGCCTGGTCGTGCCGCACCGAGAAGCTGAAGCGCTTGCCGTCCTTCACCAGTACACCGTCGGCGCCCGGCTTGAAGCCCGCCTCGGCCAGGAGGGCCTTGGCGCGGTTGGGATCGTAGGCGTACGGCTTCACGCTCGGGTCGAACGCCCAGCTCGCGGGCGGGAACTGTCCGGTCGAGATCGCGGCGTAGCCCTGCAGCACCTCGCGCACGATGCTCGGTACGTCGATCGCGTGATAGAGCGCGCGGCGTACGCGCACGTCGGTGAACGGCGCCAGGTCCTGCCGCCAGCCGAAATAGGTGTACGACGTGTTGTCGGCGACGAGCACCTTGAGGTTCGTCATCTGCTTGAGCCGCGCCACCTCGGTCAGCGGCGGGTTCTCGATGAAGTCGACGCCGCCGGCGCGGAGCTCCTGGAGCAGCACGACGCTGTCGGGGATGATTCGAAAGATCAGCCGATCGAGCGCGGGCCGGCCGCCGTGGTAGTCGGCGTTGGCCTCCATCACCACGCGCTCGCCCCGGCGCCACTCGACGAGCTTGAACGGCCCGGTCCCGACCGGCTTCCGGTTGAAGTCGGCGGTGTTCAGGTCAGCACCCTTGAGCAGGTGCTCGGGCACGATGCCGGCGCGTGGGTTCGTCAACACCGCGAGAAACGAGCCGGACGGATAGCGAAGCCGGAAGCGCACGGTGTGGTCGTCGACGATCTCGACCGGACGTACCGCCAGCTCTTCCGGCCGCTTCGGGTTCTCCTTCGCCGTGAGCTCGGGGAAGCCCGCGAGCGCGTCGAAGTAGGCGCGGTGCGGCGTCGTGACCTTCGGATCCAGCACCGAGTAGAACGTGAACGCGACGTCGCGGGCGGTGAACGGCTTGCCGTCGTGCCACTTCACGCCGCGCTTGAGCTTGAAGGTGTAGGTGAGCCCGTCGCGCGACACCTCCCACGACTCGGCCAGAAGCGGCTTCACGTTCAGTCCCTGATCGAGCTCGACCAGGCTGTCGAACAGCGGCCATTCGACGATGTACGACTGGCCGTCGGTCGCGACGACCGGGTTGAGCGAGGTGGCGTCACCGCTGAGCCCGATCACGAAGTCCTTCCCGGCGGCGAGGCCGGGGCCGGGTGTCAGGCCGAGCATCGCGACGAGCAGCGCAAGCACGATGGCGTGGATCACGTTCGTCCTCCGTTCATAGGCGCGCCTCGGTCGGCGGGACCCCAGCCCCGCGACGACCTGCGGCGCGCACTGCCGTTAGGGCGACTGTCCGCGCAGGGTCGGATCCGACGCGTCGCGCAGCCCGTCGCCGAACAGATTGAAACCCAGCACCGTCACGAAGATCGCCAGCCCGGGGAACGTCGCGACCCACCAGGCCGAGGCCAGGAACTGCCGGCCCTCGACGACCATGTTGCCCCAGCTCGGCAGCGGCGGCTGGGCGCCGAGCCCAAGATAACTCAGGCCGGACTCGATGAGGATCGTCTGGCCAAGGAGCAGGCTGGCCTGGACGATCACGACCGGCAGCGCGTTCACGAGCACGTGGCGTCCGAGGATCCGAAGGTGACCGGCGCCCAGCGCCGCCGCGGCGTGGACGAAATCGCGGTGGCGGAGGGTCAGGCACTCGCTGCGCACGATCCGCGCGACCGGCGCCCAGGTGACGAGCGCGATGACCAGCGCGGTGTTGGTGAGGCTGGCGCCGAAGAGCGCGACCACGATCAGGATCAGGAACAACGCCGGGACCGAGAGAAAGACGTCCGCGGCGCGCATGATCGCGGTGTCGGCGCCGCCGCCGAAGTAGCCGGCGACGCTGCCGACCGCGGTGCCCACGACGAGCGAGAGCGCAGTCGCCACGAGGCCGATCTCGAGCGAGACGCGGCTGCCCCAGATCACGCGGCTCAGGACGTCGCGACCGAAGCCGTCGGTGCCGAGCCAGTGCATGGCGCTCGGCGGCTTGAGCCGGTTCAGCAGCGCCTGGGCGGAGTAGCTCTGCGGCGCCAGAGCCGGCGCGAACGCGCCCGCGGTGATCGCGACGGCGACGACCACGGCGCCCACGAGGCCGCGGCGGTTCCGCGCGAAGCGCCTCACGCCCGACGACCGCTCCGCGCCCGCCTCGGCTGTCACCGGTACGAGATCCTCGGATCGATCAGGCAGTAGGCGAGATCGGTCAGGAGATTGGCGCTGATGACGACCGCGGCGACCATGAGGTTCACGCCCATGATCACCGGGTAGTCGCGCTCGAAGACGGCGCCGACCGCGAGCCGCCCGATCCCCGGCCACGCGAACACGGTCTCGGTGAGCACAGCGCCGCCGACCAGGGTCGGCAACGAGAGGCCGACGACCGTGATCACCGGGATCAGCGCGTTGCGCAGCGCATGGCGCCAGACGACCGCGCCGCCGCCGAGCCCCTTCGCGCGCGCGGTGCGCACGTAGTCCTGGCGCAGCACCTCGAGCAGGCTCGAGCGCGTGAAGCGCATGAACGACGCCATCTGGATCAGGCCGAGCGTCAAGGTGGGCAGGATCGCGTGCCGGATACGCGCGGCCAGATCACCCTCGCGGCCATACTCGCTGAGCCCCGAGGGCGGCAGCAGATTGAACATCTCCGAGAAAAGCAGGATCAGCATGATGCCGAGCCAGAAGCTTGGGAATGACACGCCGAAGAGGGCAATCGCTGAGCCGAGCGTGTCCCACACCGAGCCGCGTCTGACCGCGGCGAGCACGCCCAGCGGCACAGCGACAGCCAGCGCCAGTGTCAGTGCGCCGGCGGTGAGCTGAAGCGTCGGGCCCAGGCGATCGATGATCAGCGCCGCGACCGGATCACCGGTCTTGAACGAGCGGCCGAGATCGCCGCGGATCGCCGCGCCCGCCCAGCCGAGATACTGAAGCGCGATCGGCCGATCGAGTCCGAGGCGCTGGCGGATCTGCGCCGCGGCTTCCTGCGAGAACTCACCGCCGATCAGGACCGCCTCGGGCCCGCCCGGCGCCAGGCGCATGATCGTGAACAGGATCATCGAGACGCCCACCAGCATGAGCACCGCGAACGCGACACGCTTGAGGACGTAGGTCCTGAGTCCCGGCTCCATGGCTCAGCTCGCGCCGCTCGCGGTGAGCCCGCGGATGAAGTGATCGACGAAGAGGCTGTACAGCACAGCGACCGGCAGGCCGACGATCAGGCCCGCGGCCATCAAGGAGCCCCAGTAGTAGATGTCGCCGCGGATCAGCGCCGTGGCGACGCCGACGGTGACGGTGGTCTGATCGCGCGGGGCAACGTAGACGACCGCGTAGAGCGACTCCTGCATCGCGAGCGTGAAGGTGAAGATCGCGGCGATGACGATGCCCGGCCGGGTCAGAGGCAGGACGACGCGCACCACGGCGCCCACGAGCCCGCAGCCGTCGACCCAGGCCGCCTCCTCGATCTCGCGCGGCAGAGTCTTGAAGAAGCCGGTGAGAATCCAGGTGCAGAACGGGATCGTGAAGGTCGGGTAGACGACCACCAGCGCCCACCACGAATCGAAGAGCCCGAGCGTACCGACGATCCGGGCCAGCGGCAAAAAGATGATGATCGGCGGCACGAGATACGTCATGAACATCGCGATCCCGAGGTTGCCGGCGCCGGGCAGGCGCAGCCGTGACAGCGCGTAGCCGGCGGGCACCGCCGTGGCCAGGGTGATCGCGACGAGGCAGATCGAGAGCAGCATGGTGTTGACGAACCAGACCGCGAAATAGCTCTGCGTGAAGAGGATGTAGAAGTTCTTGAGCGTCGGCGCCGAGTGAAACCAGAACGGGACGACGTCCTTTCGGTAGAGGTCGGCTTCTTCTTTGAACGCGGTGATCGCCATCCAGTACACGGGGAAGACCGCGGCGACGACGAAGGGCGCGAGCCCGAGGTAGATGAGGACGTTCCGCCAGAGCCGCCGCCGAGCGCGCGGCGTCATGCGCGGAATCGCGCGCTCAGGGGATCGGCGCGACGTCGACGAACGAGGAGTTGAACGGCGCCGCGCCGGCGGGCGACGTGCGGTCGACGGTCAGCACGTTGGCGCAGCCGCGCGTGTCGGCCCCCGAGGCATCCGGGGTGAACCAGGCGCCTTCCTTGATCGAGACGACGCCGGGCGCGATGCGATCGGTCACCCGGGCCGGCATGCGCGTCTCGCCGCGTCCGTTGAAGACGCGGACGGTCTGGCCGTCGACGATGCGGCGCGCGGCCGCGTCGGCCGTGTTGATCCAGACGTCGTCGGAATCGGCGCGCGAGAGAATCGGCTGGTTGCCGTGGATCGAGTGCGTGCGGGCGCGCGACTTCGGCGTGACCAGGCGCAGCGGGTAGCGCGTGTCGACCGGGTCGTCGATCCACGTCGGGATCGGCGGGATCGCGCCGAGGCCGTAGGGGTCGGGCTTCGCGGCGAGGGTCATCGAGTAGATCTCGATCTTCCCGGACGGCGTCGTGAACGGATGGCGCTCGGGGTCGCGGATCTCGCGCGCGAAGGCCACGGCGTCCTCGGGCGCCGGCAGTCGCGCGAGCCCTCGCTCGCGGAAGGTGTCGAAATCGTCGATCACGCCCCCCGTCAGCTCGCGCAGCCATTCCTCCTCGGTCTTGTCGTTGTAGCCGGTGATCCCGAGGCGGCGCGCCAGGTCGCTGCAGATGTCGAAATCGTTGCGGCACTCGCCCATCGGCTCGATCGCCTGCTTCATGAAGATCGCGTAGTGGCCGGCGCCCGCCCAGGGCGTGTGGACGTCGTTGCGCTCCCAGAACGTGGTGGCCGGCAGCACGATGTCCGCGTAGCGCGCGGTCGGCGTGAGGAAGTGGTCATGGACGACCATGAACTCCAGGCGCTGCGCGGCGGTGACGATCCGGTTGACGTTCGGGACCTGGTTGAAGAGGTCGCCGGCCACCGAGTAGATCATCTTGATGTCGGCCGGGTAGCCGCCCGATCGGCCGCGATCGAGGAGATCGGCCAGCATCGACGAGGCGACGCGCGCGCCGGCGGGATTGGTGCCCGCCGGCAAGAGCTTGATCCCGCTGCGCCCCGTCGCGCCGTTGCTGGTGCCTGAGTTGCCGCCGGGGATGCCGACGTTGCCGGTCATCGCGGCGAGCGCGTAGGCCGCGCGGTGGAACTGCTCGCCGTGCACCGTGCGTCCGGGCGCGTAGCCGCAGTGCATCGCCGCCGGCTTGCTCGTGGCGAACTCCACGGCCAGACGCTCGATCGTGGCGGCCGGCATGCCCGTGATCTTCTCGGCCCACGCCGGCGTCTTGCGGATGCCGTCGGTCTCGCCCAGCAAGTACGCGCGGTACGACGCGCCCGCGGGCGCGCCTGCAGGCAAGTGCGCCTCGTCGAAGCCGAGCACGTACCGGTCGAGATAGGTCTGGTCCTGGAGCCCCTGGCTCGTGATGACGTAGGCCATCGCGATCAGCGCCGCGGTGTCGGTCGAGGGACGGATGAAGATGTGCTCGTCGGCGAGCTGATGGCTCGAGCGCGTCAGTCGCGGGTCGACGCAGATGATGCGCACGCCGTGGTCCTTGGCGCGCTTCAAATACTGCATCGTCCCGGTGCCGAAGGTGCCGTCGGCAGGGCTCCAGCCCCACATCACGATCAGCCGCGAGTTGACGTAGTCGATCGGCTCGCGCCCGGCACTCTTGTACTCGGCCTTGGCGCCGTAGGTCTGCTTGATCGCGAACATCTCAGCCTCGGCCGAGAGATTGCTCCAGAGCTCGGTGCAGCCTCCGAACATGTGGAGGAACCGCTGACTGACCCCGCGGCCGTGCAAGCTGGAGAGGCTACCCGTGCGGGAGCAGTCGAGGATCGCGGCCGGCCCGTACGTCTCGCGGACGCGGAGCATCTGGCGCGCGACCTCGTCGAGCGCCTCGTCCCAGGAGATTCGCTCGAACTGACCGGCGCCGCGCGGCCCGGTCCGCCGCAGCGGATGCTTCAGGCGATCCGGATGGTTCACGCGCTCGGCCTGGCCGAAGCCGCGCACGCACGCGTGCAGCGGCGGCATCTCAGGGGTCCAGCGGCGCGGGTCGGTGCTGATCTTGACGATCCGACCGTCGCGCACGTGGGCGTTGACCGCGCACCG
>DATEMW010000458.1:0-5629 GCA_035275385.1 Candidatus Methylomirabilota bacterium
ACCTTGTTGATGACCTTGCCGTAGCGGCTCGAGGACGGGTTGACGTCGATCGTGACGAGCTTGTCCGATCCGTCTCCCATGCCCTTGACGCCGAGCGCCCATACGTAGAGGTAGTCTTCCTGCCCCTTGATCAGATTGCCCGTGTAGGGCGAGTTGCATGTCTCGTCGGCGGCCGCCGGACGCGCGCCTGCCGCGAACGCGATGATGCCGACGAGCGCTGCGGCGCACATGAAACGAATATCGATGCCACGCATGCGTGATCTCCTTTTATAGGCGCGCCTCGTTCGGCGGGTCCCAGCCCCGCGACGGCCTGCGGCGCACAGCGTCGGTGTGGGGGACTGCTCTGGTGTGGCGCGCACGGTCACTCTCGGGTGATGCGGGCGCCCAGGGCCTTCAAGCGCGAATCGATCCGCTCGTATCCGCGGTCGACCTGCTGAACGTTGCGGATGACCGAGCGGCCCGGGGCCGCGAGCGCCGCGGCGATCAGGGCCATCCCGGCGCGGATGTCGGGCGAGACGATGGTGGCGCCGTGCAGCCGGCTCGGACCGATGACCAGCGCACGATGCGGATCGCTCAACAGAATTCTGGCGCCCATCGCGATCAGGCTGTCGACGAAGAACAGCCGGCTCTCGAAGAGCTTCTCGTGGATCAGCACCGTGCCCTCGCACTGGGTCGCGAGCACGAGCGCCAGCGGTGTGAGGTCGGCGGGGAAGCCGGGCCAGGGCGCGTCGTCCACCTTGGCGATGCCGCCGTCGACGTCGGGCGTGATCAGCCGCTTCTGCGTCGCAGGTACGAGGAGGCTCGAGCCCTCGACGACCGTCTCGATCCCCAGCCGGGCGAACACGAGCCGGATCATCCGAAGATGGTCGGGCGCGGCCTCGCGCACCCGCAGGGCGCCGCCGGTCATCGCGGCGACCGCGACGAACGAGCCGACCTCGATATGGTCCGGGCCGACCCGGTGGCGCGAGGCCCTGAGCTCGCGCACGCCGTCGATCTCGAGGACGTTGCTCCCGATTCCCCGGATCCGCGCGCCCATCGAGTTCAGGGCGTGGCAAAGCCCCTGGACGTGGGGCTCCGAGGCCGCGTTCAAGAGTCGCGTGCTCCCGTCGGCCGTCGCGGCCGCCATGACCGCCGTCTCCGTCCCGGTCACGCTGGCCTCGTCGAGGAAGACTTCGGCGCCGCGGAACCGCCCGGTGAGCTCGAGCCGATAGTAGGCGTCGTCGAGGCTGATTCGCGCACCGAGCTCGCGAAGCGCGAGCAAGTGCGTGTCGAGGCGCCGGCGCCCGATCTTGTCGCCGCCGGGCCTCGGCAGGACGGCCAGGCCCGTCCGAGCCAGCAGCGGCGCCGCCAGCAGGAACGAGGCCCTGATCTCGGCGGCGAGCGCCGCGTCGGGCCGCGAGTCGCTGAGCCCGGCGGCGTCGACCTTGACCGTATGCTCATCAGACCAGTCGACCGACACCCCGAGCCCGCGGACCAGATCGATCAAGGTGGTCACATCTCTGATCCGTGGCACGTTCTCGATCACCACGTGACCGGACGCCAGAAGCGAGGCGGCGAGGAGCGGCAGCGCCTCGTTCTTGTTCCCACTCGGCGTGACTTCTCCGCCGATCGGGTGGCCGCCTTCGATTACAAAGCGGTCGCCCGCCGTCAGATCTTTGTGGGCCATTTCATTCGAAGAAGGCATCAGAGAGGCGCCGTGAGAACGAGTCTATGTCAGGCCGTCTCAGGGCTGCTGACATTTCCGTCATGCGGTCAGACCGGTCGGCCCGATTTGCCGTCACCGTGTAAGCCCTTCATGGCGGTAAGGACTTTTCCACGACATCTTGCCCGTGCGCATCAGCTTGAAATCATGAGGTTGAGAAGTGTGCTGCGCTCCGGCGTCGTAGCGCGGCCGGCGGTTTAATTATTGCAAGGAACTGATGGTGGCTACTCTAATATGAGAAAGGAATGGCGATGCAGCTGATTCTCGCCATAAGCCGGTGACGGACTACCTCCCAGACACCCCGTGTGTCGCCCGCGCCTACTGTCCCGGTTGTGAGCCTGACGCTGACCCCAGCCTGGAGATTCTCGACGTGCGCTGGTGCGAATCCCACTCTCCGACGCGCGACGGCGCCGACGACGAAGTGGTGACCGCGTCCGCGTACCTCTCGGGAAGCGCCGAGGCGGGCGGCGACGACAACAGGCGCTGGTGCGACATCCTGCACGGCCGCCACTAGCCTCGACCTAGCTCCCGGGCCATCAGCTCGTCGAGCGAGCGGATGATCCGGTGTGGCCGTACGGTACTGCCCTCGGGCAGTCCGAGCCCGCCGCGATCCATCCACACGCCGGTGAGCCCGAGCCGCTGAGGCGCTCCCACGTCGAATTCGAGGTGGTCGCCGACCATCAGCGCCTCGCCGGGACGCGTGTCGAGCGTCTTGAGCGCTTGCTGGTACACCGCCTCGTCGGGTTTACCCGCCCCGAACTCGCCCTCGATCACGATCTCGTCGAAGAAGCGCGCAAGATCGTAGCGCTCGATCTTGTAGCGCTGCTGGCTCGCGTCGCCGTTCGTCACCAGCGCCAGTGGGACGCCGCGCCGGCGTAGCTCGGTGAGACACGCCAGCGAGTCGGGGAACAACCGCATCACCGCGCGTCGTCGCTCGGCGTAGTCGCGCGCGATCGCTTCGGCCAGGTCGGCGGCCGGCCGCCCCAGACGCTCGAGCGCGAACTCCACGATGTGCTGCCAGGCGCCGAGCATGTTCACGCGCTCGCGGCGGTGACGCTCCGGATCGTCCCAGAACCAGCACCGCGTTTCCGCGATCGCGGCGACGAGCACGGCCGGATCCATTCCCACTGGAAGGCAGCACGAGGTGCACGCCTGGGTCCAGCTGAGGTCGACGCCGCCGGAGTAGTCGAGCAGCGTGTCGTCGAGATCGAACAGGAGCGCCTTGACGCTCACCGAAGAGACTCGAGCGCGACGCGGTGCAGGATCTCTTTAGACCCGTCCGGCCTGGCCATCGCCGTGAGCGATCACGCCAAGGACCGTCTCGACCGCCCGCAGCATCAGCGGGAAATCCATGCTCGGCTGCTCCAGTCCCGTGGCGGCCACCATCGACGGCAGCAGCGGGACGTGGATGAAGCCGACCCGGGGCGGGCGGGCCATCTCGCGCACGGCGTGCAGGGTCCAGTAGAGCGTCTGGTTACAGAGGTACGTGCCCGCGGTGTTCGAGGTGTAGGCGGGGATGCCTTCGCTGACGAGCGCCTTCAGCATGGCCGCCATCGGCAGCGTCGAGAAATATGCGGTGGGCCCGCCCTGAACGCACGGCTCGCCGCTCGCGCGATAGCCGGCGTTGTCCGGCACGTCGTAGTCCATGACGTTCAGCGCCACGCGCTCGAGCGCGATCCGCGCGCGGCCACCGGCCAGGCCGAGGTGGAGGACCGCCGCGGGGTTCGTCTCGGCGAGCAGCGAGGCGAGCCTCGCGGCCGCATCGGCGTGATGCACCGGCAGCACCGCCCCGACGACGACCGAATCGCCGACACGGCGCCCGTCGACCGCCTTGGCGAGCCCCTCGGTCGGGTTCGCAGAGTGGACACCGAACGGCTCGAAGCCGGTCACGAGAATCGTGCTCACGCGCCTAGTCTGCCATATCGCCGCCTCAGCCGCGCTGCACCAGCGGTGAGAGCCTCGGCAAGGTGACGGCGACCACCAGCGCGACCGCCGTCAGGATGAGCCAGGGCGTCGCATACCCGCCGGTGGCCTCGAGCGCCAGGCCGAAGACCGGTGGGCCGATGAGGGTGCCGCTCCAGGAGCACGCCGTGGCTGCGCCCGTGAGGAGACCGGCATAGCGCGCGCCGCCGATCTCGGCGACGAGCGCGAAATAGAGTCCGACCCAGCCGAAGGCGCCGGCGCCGGCGACGAAGGCGAGCGGATAGGCGAGCCAGACTGGAAGAAGGCTTCCGAAGGCGAGCGCGGCGTACGCGGTGGCCCCGATCGCCGCACTCGCGACGACGCCGGGCCGCCGCCGGCCGCCGAACGAGCGATCCGACACGATGCCCCACAGGACGCGGCTGACGGTCCCGCCGACCTGTGCGATCGCGAGGAACTGCGCGGCCCGCACGGCGGAGACGCCGAAGGAGTCCCTCGCGTAGAGCGCCAGATATGCGAGCAGCGACGACTGCGCGATCGAGAGCGCCAGCCCGCAGCCGAAGACGATGAGGATCGCCGGGCGCCGAAGAAATCCGCCGAGCTCGGCGAGACGCGGCCGGTCGACCGGGCCCGCGATCGGCTGAGCGGGCCGCGAGCGGTACAAGATCGCGACGAGCAGGCCCGAGACGAGCGAGAGCAGTCCCGCCGTGGCCAGCGCGTGCCGCCAGCTCCACGCGCGCGCGATCGGCGGCAACAGCAGCGCCGCCGTGAGCCCACCCAAGGTGAGGCCGGTCTGCTTGAGCCCCATCGCGATCCCGCGCTCGCGCGGCGGAAACCACTCCACCACGGCGCGGCCGGTCGCGGGATTGAGCACGCTGAAGCCGAACCCGCCGAGGACCAGCAGCAGGAGCAGCAGGCCGAAGCTCGGGCTGCCGGCGGCCAAGGTGACCATCGTCCCGATCAGCAGCTGGCCGAGCGCGAACGTGACGCGCACACCGAGACGGTCGGTGAACCAGCCGGCGGGCAACGCCATCAGGACTCCGCCCAGATAGACCGCCGGGAGAAACAACCCGACCTGCACCCGCGAGAGCCCCAGCGACTCGAGCAGGAACGGCGCGAGCGGCGCCACCGACAGTGCGGTGAGCGCGCCGAGCGCGTGAGCGAACGTCACGAGCGCCAAGGTCAGCCAGCGGGAGCTCACGCTCCCTAGGATAGGAGTTCTAATCCTGCTCTTAGCGCTGTTTCATCTGGACCTGTCAGCCTGATCGCAGGAGGTGGAGTCATGCGCTCTGCAGTCGCGATCGGCGCCGGCGCGGGATTGATCGGCGGCATCGTCGGGGCTTGTGTGCTGTCGATCGTGGCGATCAAGGGGTCCGAGGGCGAAATGACTCGGGCCGTCGGCCTGGTGGCCCACGCCGCACACTCGGACAGTTTCACCCTTGGCTGGCTCATCCTGATGGCGGCGGGTCTGTTGATCGGCGCCCTGTTCGGGGTTCTCTACTGGGCCTCGGGCATTCGGCGCGAGTCGGCGGCCTGGTGGGCGACGCTCTACGGTCTCGCGTGGTGGGCGGCGGGCTGGTTCGCGGTGATGCCGCCGCCGCTCAGGTTCGCGCCATGGGCGGCGACCGAGAATCCCGCGTTCTTCCAGCTCGCGATGGCCGGTTTGCTCGCCTGCCTGGGCTACGCGGCGGCGCTGGCCGGCGCCTTCACCCTGTTCGGGCCCGTTGCCGCCGAGCGAATCGAGGCGCGCGCGAGAACGGCTCGCGTGGCATCGAACGGCTCGCTGAGCCCGGGCCGGCGTTAGTTCGGCGTGCAAGGGCGCCGTCGACCCCGGCGGGGGCTTTGCCTCCTGAGCTAGACTCGTCTGCGAGGAGGCCGCCGCCATGGTGATTGCTCAGATCACCGATACACACATCAAGCCCGAAGGCGTGCTGGCGTACGGCCGGCTCGATACGACGCCCTATCTCAGGCGCGCCGTCGAGCACCTGCTGTCGCTCACGCCGCGTC
>DATEMW010000459.1:0-3331 GCA_035275385.1 Candidatus Methylomirabilota bacterium
CTGGCCGGCGGACTGCTGCGCGCCGACGCCGGTTCGATCCGGATCTTCGGCCGCGATCCCGTCGCCGAGCATCGCGCCGTGACCGGCGACGTCGGTTATCTGTCGCAGCGCTTCAGCCTCTACGGCGACCTCACCATCGACGAGAACATCGCCTTCTTCGCCGAGATCCACGGCGTCAATCGATTTCATGACGCGCGCAATCGATTGCTCGAGATGACGCAGCTCACGCCGTTTCGCGCCCGACGCGCGAGCACCGCTCGGCCTCGTCGAGATACGGCGTCGCCATCAGAATGGTGATCCCCTGGCTGAGAAATTCCGACAGCAGCTTCCAGAACTCGCGGCGCGAGACCGGATCGACGCCGGTCGTCGGCTCGTCGAGCAGCAGGATGCGCGGCTCGGCCACCAGCGCGCACGCGAGCGCGAGCTTCTGCTTCATGCCGCCGCTCAGCTTGCCGGCCAGGCGGTCCATGAAGCGCTCCATCTGGAACATGGAGAGATAGCGCCCGCCACGCTCATCGATCTCACGGCGCGAGAGCCGGCGAAGCTCGCCGACGTAGCGGAGATTCTCGGCCACGCTCAGGTCGGGATAGAGGCTGAACACCTGCGTGAGATAACCGACCACCGTGCGCGCCTCGCGCGCGGGCAGCCCGAGCATCACGGCGGTGCCGGCGGTCGCTTCCATCACGCCGCCGAGGATCTGGAACATCGAGGTCTTGCCGGCGCCGTCCGGGCCGATCAGGCCAAAGATCTCGCCTTGCCGCACGTCGAGATCGACGCCGCGCAGCGCCTCGACCTGGCCGTAGCGTTTCACCAGGCCGCGCACCGTGATCGCCGAGCCGCCCGCCGCGTGAGTCGAGCTCATCGCCGTAGCAGCGTACCCGGAAGCGTCGCCGGAGCTCATTACCGACTCGCCCCAGCGCTACCCTCCACCAAGATCTCGCCGTCGGCCGGCATCCCCGGCTTGCCGTAGCCCGCCTCGCCGCGGAGCTGCAGCTTCACGCCGACCACCTGCTTCACCCGGTCGTCCCTGAAGTACGTATTCTCCGGCGTGAACGAGGCCTTGGGATCGATGCGGATCACGACCGCCTCGATCGGCTTCTTCGGCGCCGAGTCCAGGTAGACACGCGCCTGCTGGCCCACGCGCACCCGGCCGATCTCGCCCTCGGGCACGAAGGCGCGCAGATAGACCTCGCCGAGGTTCAGCAACGTCACGATCGGCGTGCCGCCCGTCACCACCTCGCCGGGCTCGGCGGTACGCGTCACCACCGTGCCCGCGAACGGCGCGATCACCTGCAGGTCGGCCCGATTGGCGCGCGCCTCGTCGAGCTGGGCGCGCGAGCGCTCGGCGTCGGCCGTGGCGGCGTTGATGTCGGCGCGGGCCTGCAAGATCTGCCCGCGGACGGCGGCGGCCTGAGCCGAGCGGATCGCCGGGTTCGAAAGATTGGCGCGAGCGGCCGTCAATGCGCCGCGCGCAGCTTCGACTTGCCGGCGAGACGCGGCGACGATGGCTGCCTGAGCTTGCTCGTTGTTCTCGGCCTGCTTCACCTGCTGCTCGGCGATCAGCTCCTTCTTGAAGAGCTTCGTGTAGGCCTCGCGGTCCCACTTGGCCTGCGCGTAGGACGCGTTGGACTGGGCGAGCTGCGCCTCAGCCGCGGCCAGCTTGGCCTCGGCCTCGCTCACGCGCCCCTCGGCGTCCGCGCGCGCCTGGTCCACGCCGATCTCGCTCTGGCGAAGCTGCTCCTCGAGCACGGTGATCTGATACCGCGAGAGCTCCACGCGCGCCTCGGCCTGGCGCACCGCGGCCTCGGCCATCTGCTCGCGGGCGCGGATCTGCTGGTCGTCGAGCGTCGCGATCACCTGGCCGGCCGTCACATGATCGCCTTCACGCACGGTGACCTCACGGATCCGCCCCGAGGTCTTGGCGGCGACCGCCGAGTCGTCGCCCTCGATCCTGCCGCTCACGGAGATGACGCCGGGCTCGACGCTCGGACCCGCGAGGAAGAAGTGCCACACACCGAACCCGGCGAGGCCGGCAACGAGGAGCGCGCTGCCGATCATGATGCGCGAGCGTAGGCTGCGCGCCGGCGCGGCTGAAGGCGGAGCAGAAGCCGGAGCAGAAGCTGGAGTCGCAGCGGGAGCCGAAGTCGTCCCATTCTTGTGCGCGGGCTCGTGAACGATCTGATCCGTCATCATGTGCGGTCCGCCTTTCCCGCCTCCCGGCGATCGGGGTCGAGGGAGGGTCGGCTGATTCGTTTGTCGAGATGCTCGCTGAACCGCGATAGCGCTTCGTGCGACAGCCCCGAGAGCGCCTCGAGCTCGATCGATGAAAGGGTGAACCCCGCCTCCCACGTCGCGATCTCAGGGTTCGCGAAGAACCGGTCGCGGAAATTCTCGTCCGTGAGAAGCTTCCCCAGCGCCCGCTCGACCGCTTGTTGAGTCACCGCCGTCGCCCTCCTTACGCGGTTCCTGTATGGCAAGCCCCAGGCCAGGTTCGGCGAAATCGAACAACGCCACCTATTTCGGATAGTTAGCTAGCACCAGCGCCCGATCCGCCGTCCAAGCAACACGTGCGTTGCCTGCGTGATTCCACGCAAGGGTGTTTGGAATCCGACAACGAGCCGAGGCGTCAGTGGCCGCTTGGGACTCACCGATGCGCGTCAAGGAGCCAGCGAAGGGCGTCGAAGTCGCGATCGGCCCCGAGCAGGCGCACCGAAGCGCGAAGCGACTCGATCGCGAGTGCTCGACCCACAACGGAGTGTGTTTCAAACACCGAAAAGGAGGGTCGCAACCCCGAGATTTTGGGGTTCACGCCTTCAACGAATCATGTCGCGAACCGAAAAAAACTCGCCGGAAACGTTCTCGATTCGGCGCTGCAAGGTTATACTCGGCCCCTCATTGCAGGCTGTCCCGGCGGCCTCGATCGATCTCGATCGCATTGATCCGGGCGCAAACGGAGGTGAGTCTGATGTGGAAGCAGCGCGAGGAAGCAGCCAGACCTACGAGCGCCCCGGCTAGCACGCCGGCGCCGGCACCGTCCGTCCCGGTGCAGACCCCGTCGCTTTCGGCGCAGACACCGTCCTATTCATCGACGTCGTCTGGTGGAGATCAGACGCAGAAGGAGACACGGCCTATGAGCGAGGAAATGGCGAGCATTGGGAAGTCCATTGTCATCAACGGCGAGCTGAGCGGTAGCGAAGACCTCACGATCGAAGGGCGCGTCGACGGCAAGATCGAGCTGCGCGACCACGTGCTGACGGTCGGCACGAACGGCCGCATCAAGGCTCAGGTCAGCGCCAAGGCGATCGTCGTCCTCGGTCAGGTCACCGGCAAC
>DATEMW010000460.1:0-5888 GCA_035275385.1 Candidatus Methylomirabilota bacterium
GGGCGCGACCCACTCGAGCGCGTCGTTCTCGTCGCACGTGGTCAGGGTGCCGCCGATCACGCGGGCCTTGTAGACGACGATCACCGGCGCGCCCGGGTACGTGTAGACGTTCAGCAGTCCGGTCAGGTCCACGTTCAGGCCCGTTTCCTCGAACGTCTCCCGCATCGCGCCGTCGGTGACGGTCTCGCCCCAGTCGACGAATCCGCCGGGAAACGTCCACAGCCCTTTGCCCGGGTTGATCGATCGCCGGGTGAGCAAGATCGCGCCGTCCTGCTCGGGAATGGTCGCGCCCACCACCTTGGGGTTCAGGTAGAAGATGAACCGGCAGCGCGAGCAGACCTTCTGCTCGCGATGGTCGGGCGGGACCGACTGGACCACGAGCGTGGCGCCGCAGAGCGGACAGAAGCTCATGGTCTCCGGCGTCAAGATGGGGTTGTCGCTCACGTCCCCGAGTCTAAACCAGCTATTCTGGACGCGACAATGTCAGACGAACGGCGAGGCCCCATGGTCGTCGGCGCGCTGACCGTCTTCACCGGCGCCGTGCTGTTCCTGACGGCCGGCGACGTGATTCCCCTGCCCGACAAGACGTTCGGCGGCCCGCGCTGGCTCGTCGCCCTGCTGGCACTCGGCATCTTCTTCGGCGGCTTCTGGGCCATCGCGGTCGGGCTGCCGACTCCGCGGATGCGCGGGCTGCTCGGCGGCGCCGCCGGGCTCGCGGCGATCAGCTTCGCCGCGCTCATGATGACGTGGCTGGCTCTGACCGGCGGCGGGCGCCAGGCGCCGGCGCGCCCGCCCCGGGGAACGCTCGTCCTCGGACCGGACGTCGCCGGTATCCTCGTGCATGCGTTCTTCTGGCTTTTCGCGATCCCGCTCGACGTGATCGCGCTCGTCGCCTGGTTTTTCGCGCTGCGCGCGCTCTTGAGACGCCGGCCGTCTTGACCTTCGCACGGGCGGGTGCTAAAACCCGACCGTCGCGTCCGAACGCCTTGCCTGACCCAGGAGGATTTCGCATGCCGCGCTTCATCTTCGCCCTCGTCGTCGCCGTCCTCGCTGTCGTCGTCGGCGGAGAGCTCGCTCCGGTCGGCGGCCAGGCCACGTCCGGCGAGTACAAGATCGGAGTCCTCGAGCCGATCACCGGACCGCTCGCGTTCGAAGGAAAGCGCCACGTGCTCGGTCTCGAGATCGTCCGCGATCTGATCAACCAGCGCGGCGGCGTGATGGGCAAGAAGCTGGTGTTCGCGATGGCCGACGCGACCGACCCGACGGCGGCGGCCAGCGAGGCGAACCGCCTGATCACCCGCGAGGGCGTCAAGATCATCACCGGCACGTTTTCCTCGCGGCTCTGCGGCGCGGCCAGCGAAGTGGCGGCCCGTCATGACGTCATCTATTGGGAGTCCTCCTGCGTCGATCCGCGGTTCAACAAGCGCGGGCTCAAGCACGTCTATCGCACCGAGATCGACGCGACGGGATTCGGCTGGTACAACATCGACTTCATCGCCAAGCACCTGGCGCCGCGGCTCAATCTGAGACCGAATCAGCTCAAGATCGCCTTCCTCTCCGAGGATTCCTCGTACGGTCAGGGCGTGACCGAGTCGGCCCGTCAGCGCGCCAAGGGCGAGTTCGGGATGCAGGAAGTGATGCTGGAGTACTACAACTGGCAGACGCTCAACGACATGACGCCGACGATCTTGAAGATGAAGCAGCTCAACCCCGACGTCGTGCACCACATCAGCTTCAGCAACGACGGCGTGCTCTTCTGGCGTCAGGCGAAGGAGCAGAACTTCCTGTTCAAGGCGCTCGTCCACGCCGGCGCGACGGGGTACGGCAGCAGCGACTTCGGCAAGGCCCTCGGCAACGACGCCAACGGCGTGTTCGCGCTTCTCGAACCCGGGCCCGGCTTCCGTCTCGAGGCCCTGAAGCCCGAAGGCCAGCAGATCGAGAAAGCCTTCCGCGACGCCGTCCAGAAGGAGACCGGCAGCTACCCGCTCGGCGCCCACCAGCTCGCCGGCAGCGGGCTCTGGCTCCTCAAGCTCGTGCTCGACCGTGCGCAGTCGGACGATCCCGAGAAGTTCCGCGCCGCCGTGATGTCGCTCGACCTGCCGGTCGGCTCGATGATCAACGGCTGGGGCGTGAAGTTCTCCGAGCAGGGCCAGAACGCCAACGACCGCGTCCAGCACTACATGCTGCAGTGGCAGAACGGCCAGCTGGTCACGGTGTGGCCCGAGGAGTTCACGACGCTCCGGGCCAAGTGGATCCCACTGCCCGCCTGGGACCAGCGCAAATAGGCGTTCTCGTCCCTCTCGCGGTCGCCACGATCCTCCTCGGGGGGATCTACGCCCTGATCTCGGTCGGGCTCACCTTGATCTTCGGCATCATGCGCGTGGTCAACTTCGCCCACGGCGAGTTCCTGATGCTCGGGATGTACCTCGCGTTCTGGACCTTCTTCGCCTTCAACGCCGATCCCTACTTCATCGTGCTCGTGGCGATCCCGCTGTTCTTCGTGGTGGGCCTCGTGGTCTACGGGCTCGTCATGCGCGGGGTCATCCACGCCTCGCACAACGTTCAGATCTTCACCACGGTCGGCCTCTCCACCGTGCTCCAGAACGTGGCACTGGTCGCGTGGTCCGGCGACTTCCGCTTCGTCCGGCCCTGGCACCTCTCGACGGTCGTGCGCGCCGGCGCGACGACCTTCAACCTGACGCAGGTCGTGGCCTCGCTGATCGCGGTGACGCTCACCCTGGCGCTCGTCGCGTTCATGAAATGGACCCACGCCGGCCGCGTGATGCGCGCGACCGCGCAGGACCGCGACGCCGCCACCTTGATGGGTATCGACACCGACCGCGTCTACCGGCTGACCTTCGCGATCGGCATCGCGGCCGTCGGCGCCGCCGGGGTGCTGGTCGCGCCGCTCTACTCCGTCTATCCGACGGCCGGGCTCCAGTTCGTGCTGATCTCCTACGTGGTGGTCGTGCTGGGCGGCCTGGGCGACATGCTCGGCGCGATGCTCGGAAGCCTCATCGTGGCGGCGGTCGAGGTCGGGGGCTCGTACCTCTTCGGCGCGGCGTGGAAGGAGATCTTCTACTTCCTCCTGTTCATCCTGGTGCTCGTGTTCCGCCCGGCGGGCCTCTTCGGCCAGCGCGGCGCGGAAACGCTCGGCGTGTGAGATGACGGGGCTCATGCGCTCGCGCCGCGGCGCGCTGCTCTTCTTCGGGCTGGCGGCGCTCATCCCGCTCGTCGTGCGCGACGCGTACTTTCTCGACAGCCTCGTCCTGATCCTCCTGTGGGGCGCGCTGTCCGCGGCCTGGAACGTCGCGGGCGGCTACGCGGGCCAGGTCTCGATCGGCCACGCCTCGTTCTTCGGCATCGGCGCCTACTCGGCGGCGCTGATGGTGACCCGCTTCGGCAAGGGACCGTGGCTTGGCATGCTCGTGGGCGTCGTGCTCTCGATCGGCGCGGGCTTCATCATTGGATTCCTGTCCAACCGCCTCAAGGGCCCCTACTTCGCGCTCTCGACCATCGCCTTCTCGCAAGTCTTATTGATTGGCGTCAGCCGCTGGCGGGGCTTTACCTCGGGCGGCGAGGGCATCCCGGTTCCGTTCCGTCCGGGCTTCGCCACGCTCGGTCTGGGCCACGTCGGCTGGGTCTACATGGCGCTGGCCATGGCGCTCGTGTGCTTCGCGGTCCAGGTATACCTGGAGCGCTCGCGCATCGGCTATCAGCTGGCCGGTGTGCGCGAGGACGAGGACGCGGCCGAGGCGCTCGGCATCGCCACCCGCCGGCTGAAGGTCGCCGCGATCACCTTGAGCGCAGCACTGACGTCGATCGGCGGATCGCTGTGGGCTCAGTACGTCGGCTTCGTCGACCCGACGTACGTGTTCTCGGTCGACCTCTCGGTGCGATTCGCGCTCAACACGATCATCGGCGGGATGGGCACGGCGCTCGGGCCCTTCCTCGGTTCGATCCTCATCACCTCGCTCGAGACCTATCTGCGCGCCACCTTCGCCGGCGTGAAGGCGGGGTTCACGGGGATCTATCTGATCATCTACGGCACGGCTCTCATCCTGGTCGTCCGCTTCGTGCCCGAGGGCCTTGCCGGCATCACGACGCGCCTGCGCCGGGCCCACGCATGAGCGCCGCGGCTCCGATTCTCGAACTTTCCGGCGTGACCAAACGCTTCGGCGGGCTCACCGCGGTGTCGGACGTGAGCTTCACGGTGCCGGCCGGCGAGCTGCTCGGGATCATCGGCCCCAACGGTGCCGGCAAGACGACGCTCTTCAACGTGATCTCCGGCTACTACCGGCCCGAGGCCGGCCGCATCGTCTTCGCCGGCCGCGACGTCACGGGCCTGGCACCTCACGAGATCTGCCGGCTCGGGCTCACGCGCACGTTCCAGCTCGTGAAGCCGTTCGGCAACCTCTCGGTCATCGACAACGTAATGATCGGTGCCCTGACGCGGCTGCCGACGGTGAGCTCGGCGCGGCTCGAGGCCGAGCGCGTCGTGGAGGCCTGCGGGCTCGCGTCCCATGCGGGAAGCCACGCGCGGGCCTTGCCCATCGGCCTCCGGAAACGCCTCGAGGTCGCCCGCGCGCTCGCAACCAGGCCGCGGCTCATCCTGCTCGACGAGGTGATGGCCGGGCTCAATCCGACCGAGCTCGGCGGCATGATCGAGCTGATCCGGCGCCTGCACGCCGACGGCCTGACCGTGATCGTGATCGAGCACATCATGGCCGCGATGATGCGGCTGGCACGGCGGATCGTGGTGCTCCACCACGGCGAAGCCATCGCCGCCGGCGCCCCGGCCGAGATCACGCAGGATCGCCGCGTGGTCGACGCGTATCTCGGCGAGGAGTTCGTGCTTGCTCAGGCTTGAGGGCATCGACGCCTTCTACGGCGATCTCCAGGCGCTGTCCGACGTCTCGCTCGAAGTGCGCGAGAAGGAGATCGTCGCGCTGGTCGGCGCCAACGCCGCCGGTAAGTCGACCACGCTTCGCGTGATCTCCGGGCTCGTGGCCCCGCGGCGCGGCCGCGTGATGCTGAACGACGAGGACCTCACGGGCGTGCCGGCCCATAAGCGCGTCGACCGCGGCATCGTGCAGGTACCCGAGGGCCGCCATCTGTTTCCGTTCATGACCGTGACCGAGAACCTCCTGCTCGGCGCCCACGCCGACAGGGCTCGCGGCGAGCGCGACCGCACGCTGGCCCACGTGTACGGGCTCTTCCCGGTGCTCAGCGAGCGGCGGACTCAGCTGGCGGGCTCGCTCTCGGGCGGCGAGCAGCAGATGTGCGCGATCGGCCGGGCGCTCATGGCCAGGCCACGCATCCTGATGCTGGACGAGCCGACGCTCGGCCTGGCCCCGGTGCTGGTGGCGAGGATCTTCGACACCGTGAGGACCATCAACGGCCAGGGCGTGACGGTGCTGCTGGTCGAGCAGAACGTCCGTCAAGCGCTGACCCTCGCCCATCGCGCCTGCGTGCTCGAAAGCGGCCGGCTCGTGCTCGAGGGCCAGGCCCGCGAGCTCCTCGGCGACGAGCGGCTCAAGCGCGCATATCTAGGGCTTTAGCGATACCTTCCAGAGGAAGAAGATGAATGTCGACAGGAAGCGTCTGGAGCACTCGATCGAGGAGCTCGGCCGGATCGGACAGACGCCGCGCGGCGGCCTGACTCGCCTGGCCCTCACCGACGAGGACAAGCGCGGTCGCGACTGGATGGTCGCCCGCATGCGCGAGGCCGGGCTCACGGTCACCGTCGACCAGATGGGCAACATCTTCGGCCAGCGGGCGGGCGAGCCTTCCCTGCCGCCGGTGATGATGGGCTCCCACGTCGACTCCGTGCCGACCGGCGGGCGCTACGACGGCCAGCTCGGCGTGCTCTGCGGCCTCGAGGTGAT
>DATEMW010000461.1:0-2928 GCA_035275385.1 Candidatus Methylomirabilota bacterium
CACGCGCAGTCTCTTCACCGCGCAGGGCATCCAGAAGCCGGTGCTCAACGCCTACCGGATGCTGGGCCGGCTCGGTGACACGCGCCTGGCCGTCGAATCGAGCCACGCCTGGTCGATGGACCGGCTCGACGACGGCGCCGCCGGAATGTCCGAAGAGGTCGACGCGCTCGCCACCGCCGGCGGCGACGGCGTCAGCGTGCTCGTGTGGCGTCACGCCGACGATCAGTACGCGACCGATGCGCGCGACACCGCGGTGACCGTGCGGCTCGAGCGCCTGCCGTTCGCCGGCAACGTTCGCGTGAGCCACTGGCGCATCGATTCGGCGCACAGCAACAGCCACACGGCGTGGCGCGCGCTCGGCGGACCTCAAGATCCGTCGCCGGATGAGCTCGCCGCCATCGAGGCGCGTCAGGGGCTCGAGCGGCTCGAGCCGGACTCGACCGTCGCGGTGCGCGACGGCGCGCTGACCTTGCGGATCACCCTGGCGCTGCCGAGCGTGTCGCTGATCGAGATTCGCCGCGACGCGCGCTGAGGCCGCCCCTCGTCATTGACTCGCCAACCCGGTGAGGCTATGGTCCGCCCAATCGACCTGACCGAGTCGCCCGCTGGGCATGGAGACGACGATGACCCCGACACGGAGACTCTCGAGATGGTCCGTGGCAGCGGCCGCTTCCGTCCTGTGCGCTCTGCTCGCGCTCGTTCCGTTCGGCGCTGCCGGCGCTCAACCTCGCACGGGCGCGCAGACGAAGCCGGACGGCGAGATGCGCTGGGCGCTGTACGTGACCCTGTCTCCCGTGTGGTTCGATCCCGGCGAGTTCCAGGGCCTCACGGCGTTCTGGGTTTTGTACGCCATTCACGATGCCCTGGTGAAGCCGATGCCGGGCAACCTCATGACGCCGAGCCTGGCCGAAGGCTGGACGGTGAGCGCGGATCAGAAGGTCTACGAATTCAAGCTGCGTGAGGGTCTGAAGTTCCACAACGGCGATCCGTTCACCGCGGAAGACGTGAAGTTCAGCTTCCAGCGGGCGAAGGGCGCGAAGGTCCTGCACGACAAGGTGCGCGAGATCGTGATCGTCGATCCGTACCGGGTTCGCTTCGTCCTCAACGACGCGTGGCCCGATTTCATGACGTTCTACGGCACGCTCGTCAGCGGTGCCTCCTGGGTCGTGCCGAAAAAGTACGTCGAGCGCGTCGGTGACGACGGCTTCAAGAAGCAGCCGATTGGACTCGGGCCATACAAATTCGTGAGCCACGCGCCGGGGATAGAGCTCGTCATGGAAGCCTTCGAGGGCTACTGGCGCAAGGTGCCCTCGGTGAAGCGCCTCGTGTTCAAGAGCGTGCCGGACTCCATCACGCGTGCCGCGATGTTGAAGCGCGGCGAGGTCGACGTCGCCTACCTGCTCGACGTGCCGCAGGCGCAAGAGATCAAGCGAGATCCCGCGCTGCGCCTGGTGTTCTCCGGCGGCATCGCCGCGTTCTTCCTCGACTTCCTCGAACAGTGGGACCCAAAGTCTCCGTGGGCCGACCGGCGCGTGCGGCTCGCCGCCAACTACGCGATCGATCGGAAAGCGCTCAGCGAGGCCGAGACGCTCGGAGCCTCGAAGCCGGCGGGGAGCATCGTCCCGCGCAACTTCGAGTTCGCGCTGCCGATCGAGCCGTACCCCTACGATCCCGCGAAGGCGCGGCAGCTCCTGACGGAAGCGGGCTACCCCAAGGGGTTCGACGGCGGAGAGCTGCATCAGCTGCCGCCGTATTTCTCGATGGGCGAGTCGATCGTGAGCTATCTGGGCGCCGTCGGCATCAAGCTCAAGATGCGACCGATGGAGCGCGCCGCGTACACCTCGGCGCTGCAGGCGCGGAAGCTGCGCGGGTTGTGCGTGTGCGCCACCGCGGCCTACGGCAACGCCGCCTCACGGATGTCGGAGCACGTGCCAAGCTCCGGGACCTACGCCTATGGCGGCTATCCCGATATCGACGCGCTCTACAAGGAGCAGGCCCTCGTCACCGATCGCCGCAAGCGCGAGGCGCTCCTGCACCAGATCCAGCAGCTCCTGCACGAGCGCGTGAGGTTCGGGCCGATCTGGGACTACGTCTGGCCCAGCGGCGTGGGCCCGCGGGTGGAGGAGCCCGCGCTGATGCTGATCAACCCGTATCCGTGGTCGGCGCCGCTCGAGGAGGTGCAGCTCCGCCGGAACTGAGCGGGTCTGTCAGCTCTCGTCGAGCTTCACGCCGAGCGCACGCGCGGTCGTCGCGCCGACCTCGCCGTCGATCAAGAGTCCGCGCGAGGCCTGGAACGACACGACCGCGGCGTGCGTCATCGAGCCGAAGTCGCCGTCCAGCGGCCCGGGGTTGAACCCCTTCTCTTTGAGCTTGCGCTGAATCTCTTTCACGGTCGGCCCGGTCATGTGCGGCTCGGTCAGCCGGTAGATCGGGCCCGGCGCCTCGACCCCGTCGTCGTCCGCCTCGCCCGCGGTATAGTCGATCTCCGGTACGAGGATGCCGATGTCCCACCGCCGGCCCGCGATCGTCGACGCGATCACGCCGGTTTTGGTCGAATGCGCCTCGACCGTGCCGCCGCGGCCGTCGGAGATGGCCACGTGTCCGATCGCGCCCGGCTGAGGCAGCCGCAAGACGGCCGCGCCTGGCGTGCGCGCCGCTTGCTCCACCGAGATGGTCTTGCCGATCTGCTGCGCATCTCGCCCCCAGTAGCCGGTGTAGGCGTCGGCGCTGGCGGGGTCGCCCGTGTTCACGGCGCACCCGTACAGCCGACCCGCGGCCTGGAAGACGAGCCACGACGCGAACTCGGCGCAGTCCCACGGCCCCTTCCAGCGGGGGTTGTTCTTGGGGGCGAGTGAGCCGAGCACGTACGATTCGCCGATGTGCTGGCGGCCGAGCTGGACCAGGCGACTACCTTTGACGGCCATCGTG
>DATEMW010000462.1:0-2181 GCA_035275385.1 Candidatus Methylomirabilota bacterium
GGCGCGCCGAGGTGGATCGACGCGGCGTCGTCGTCCAGCTGACGGCGCGCGGTGAGGTGACCCTGCGTAAGCTGGCGCTCCATTCGCTGGCCGAGCTCAGGACCGCTGGTCCCGCGCTGGCCTCGATTCTGACGCGCGTGATAGGGCGACCCCGGCAGGGGTCGAGGAGGAGCGAATCATGAGACGAAACCTGATGGTTCCCGCAGCGCTGCTGATCCTGGCGGTGAGCGGCTGCGCCAAGCAGCCCGCGACGATGCCCGCTTCGGCCACGGCGCCCTCGCCCGGTGCAACGGCGGCGGGCGGGGCTGGAGCCCTGGGTCGGCAGCAGTCCGGGAACTCGCAGCAGGCGACGACACAAGGCGCTACGGCGCCGCGTCCGGTCACCGCGAGGACCGACAGCTCGGGGAGGCCTTCGCCGCGAGATTTCAGCGTGAACGACGCGGTCAGGGACATCTACTTCGACTTCGACAAGCACGACATCCGTGCGGCGGACCAGAAGACCCTCGACGCCAACGCCGCCTGGCTCAAGACCAACGCCCGGGCTCTGCTCTTGATCGAAGGCCACTGTGACGACCGGGGCACTCCCGAGTACAACCTGGCGCTCGGCGAGCGGCGCGCGCAGGCGGCGATGAGCTATCTGGTGGCGCTCGGCATCCAGGCCAACCGGATCTCGATCGTCAGCTACGGGCAGCAGCAGCCCCTCTGCACGGACCGCAACGAGGCCTGCTGGGCCAAGAACCGGCGCGCGCACTTCCTGGTCAAGTCCGAGTAAGGTCGGTCGGCGTCGGCGTATAATCCAGGCCAAAATCCAGGCCAGGAGAGAACGCCATGACCGAACGCGCGGCCGTCGTGAAGCAGGACCTCGACAACGTCCTGCACCCGGTCGTCGCCCACCGGCAGCTCGAGGCCGAACCGCTCGTGATCGTCGAGGGCCGCGGCTCGACCGTCGTCGACGCCGACGGCACCGAGTATCTCGACGCGATGGCCGGCCTTTGGTGCGTGAACGTCGGGTACGGCCGGACCGAGCTCGCCGACGTCGCCGCGGCGCAGATGCGGACGCTGCCCTATTATCCGCACACGGCGATGAACGAGCCCGCGGCCAGGCTCGCCCAGCGCGTGAACGGCCTCATGGGCGGCGACACCCACGTCTACTTCGTCGCGTCGGGCTCCGAGGCGAACGAGGCTGGCTTCAAGTTCGCGCGGCAGTACACCAAGCACGAGCATCCCGGCCAGTACCGCTACAAGACGATCAGCCGCTACCTCGGCTATCACGGCACGACCCTGGCCACCCTGGCGGCCGGCGGCATGGGCGATCGCAAGATGAAGTTCGAGCCGCTCGGCGGCAACGACTTCGTGCACGTGGCGCCGCCCTACTGCTACCGCTGTCCCTTCGGCCTCACCTACCCGTCGTGCGAGCTCGCGTGCGTGAAGAACATCGAGTCGACGATCCAGGGCGAAGGCCCGGACACGGTCGCGACTGTGCTGGTGGAGCCGATCATGAGCGCGGTCGGCGTCGCGGTCCCGCCCGACGAGTACCTGCCCGAAGTGGCCGCGATCGCCAAGAAGTACGGCTGTCTCTTGCACGTCGACGAGGTCATCAACGGCTTCGGCCGCACCGGCAAGATGTTCGCGCACCAGCATTCGGGCGTGCGGCCGGACATCATCGCAATCGCCAAGGGCATCGTCAGCGCCTACCTGCCGATCGCCGCGACGGTCGTGCGCAACGACGTGTTCAAGTCGTTCGTCGGCGAGCCGTCCGACAACCGCCAGGTCTTTCAGATCTCGACCTACGGCGGCCATCCGGTCGCGGCCGCCGTCGCCGATCGGAATATCCAGATCATCCTCGACGAGCGACTGGTCGAGCGGTCGGCCGAGAACGGCGCCTACCTGCTCGACGGCCTGCGCACGCTCCTGAGGCACCCGTGGGTCGGTGACGTGCGCGGCAAGGGGCTGTTCGCCGGCATCGAGCTGGTGCGGGATCGCACGACCAAGGAAGCGATCCCGGCCGACAAGATCAAGGGCGTGGTCGACTTCGCGCGACGCAACGGCGTGATCGTCGGGCGGTCCGGCGGCGGGCGCCATCTCGGGAGCACGATCGTGCTCTCGCCGCCCCTGGTGATCACGCGGGCCGAGATCGACCGGGTGGTCGCCGTCCTCGACAAGGCGATCGAGGAGATGGGC
>DATEMW010000463.1:0-3284 GCA_035275385.1 Candidatus Methylomirabilota bacterium
GTGGCCCACGTCACGCACGCGGCGGCGGCCGCGGCGACAACACCGAGGAGGATGAATCGCCCCCTCACGCTACTCCTTGATCAGCTGCTCCCGGCGTCGGAGATAGCCGTGTCGGACGGCACTGTAGAGATCGATCACGCTTTCTTCGAATCCCTGGAACAGGTCGAGGTTCAGGGCGCGATCGTTCACGATCTCGCCGAGCTTCAAGCTGATCCCGACCCACACGAACGGAATGAAGTAGGACAGCGGATTCATGAAGCTGTCGACGCCACGGCCGATCCCGTCGCGAACCGTCATCGGCTCCATGAACGGCACGATCAGGTAGGGCCCGGGGCTCACACCCCAGACCCCGAGCGTCTGACCGAAATCCTCGCGGCTCTTCTCGATCCCCCAGTACTTCGCCGCGTCGAAGAGGCCACCGATACCGGCGGTGCTGTTGATCAGGAACCGCGAGAGCTCGCGGGTCGCCCCGCCCCACTTGCCCTGGAGCAGGCTGTTGACCATCCGCGGCACGAACGAGATGTTGTCGAATCCATTCGCGATCATCACCTGAAACGGCTCGGGGATGATCACACTGTAGACCTTCGCGACCGGCTTGAGCACGTAACGGTCGGTCTGCCGGTTGAATTCGAAGACCTTCTCGTTGAACCGCTCCCAGGGATCGCTGTCCTCTTCCTCGCTCGCCGGCGCGCCCTCGACGTCGCTCTTGTCGGACGGCGTGGTCGGCGCCTGGGCGATCACGGTCTCGCCCGCGCCGCCGTCGGCGCCGTCGCCGGTCGCGGCGGCTTCGTCGACTCGCTCCTCGGTGGCGCTGAGCTCCGGGTTGCCGCCGGGCGCCGCGTCGCTCGCCACCGACACCGGCTGCGCGGGCGGCAGGAACGACGGCTCGGACTTGACGGAGCTCGACACGCTGCCACATCCGGTGAGCACCGCGATCAGGAAGGAGCAACCGAGCGCGACGGAGACGCGGCGGAGACGACCGGTCACGATCCGAGGCAAGACGACGAACCCTCCTTCTCGCACGCTGCGCGCGTGTGGGCGACGCCGGCACACTCGCGAGTCCCGTCATTTATAGCTGAATCCAGACCTTCGTTCGACAGAATTCGCCGCCGGCACAGGGAAAAACCGCACAGACATGTTGTGTCGACGCGAGACCTGGCGTATGTTGGTCGAGCCCCTAGTGTCGAGTGGGTTTCCGGTCGCGCGGAGGAGATGACGTGAGTCGAAGCCGAGCTCGTGAGTTCTTTTGCGGTGTCGTGTCCGAGAGCGTTCAGATCAAGCTGAAGCGGCCCGGTGGGTTTGGACGACCGCAGGGCTACTTCGTGCAATGCAATCAGACCGATTGTCAGTACGTCGACGAGAACAAGCCGCCCTGTCCGCTGACCGCCACGATGTTCGCCGACGAGATCAAGGCTGCCGAGGAAGCGCGCGCGCAGCGAACCGAGTAGCTGTCAGCGCGGCCGCAGCACCACCGTCGTGACCTTTTCCAGATAT
The DNA here is from genome assembly GCA_035275385.1 of Candidatus Methylomirabilota bacterium. Lineage (GTDB taxonomy): Bacteria > Methylomirabilota > Methylomirabilia > Rokubacteriales > CSP1-6 > AR31. Next base: position 1,495 of record DATEMW010000463.1, read on the forward strand.
TGCTTCGCGACCCGCCGCACGTCCGCAGGAGTCACCGCCTCGACCGCCCTGCGGTAGCGCTCCGGATAGTCCTGGCCGACACCGACCTGCTCGTAGAAGGCGAGATACCACGCCTGACGCTCGTTCGTCCGGCGGTCCATCGTGTAGCGGCCCAGGAGATAGCCCTTCGCGCGGCGCAGCTCGTCGTCACTGACCGGATCGGTGCGAATCCGCTCGATCTCCCGCCGCAATTCTTCTTCCGCCTTCGTCGCGTTCTCAGGCGCGGTTCCCAGATAGAGAATCAAGGCGCCGGGATCGCGGACCGGATCGTAGTAGGACGCGGCGGTGTACGCGAGTCCGCGCTTGTCGCGCAGCTCCACGAACAGGCGCCCGGCCATCCCGCCGCCCAGGATCGTCGAGAGCACCTTGACCGGCGCGTGGTCCGGATGACTCAAGGACGGCGCGATCCCACCCGCGAGGATCTGCGCCTGCTGCGCGGCCTGCTCGATGACCCGGCGCGTGCCGGGATTCGCTGGAGACGGCCGCGGCGTCTCGGTGGCTGCACCGCCGCGCGGCAACTCGCCGAACAGTCGGCGCGCCTCGGCGAGCACCTGTGCCGCCGACACCTGGCCGCTCACCGAGAGCGTCATGCGCTCGGGCCGATAGGATCGCCGGTACCACTCGACGAGCGCAGCGTGATCGATGCGCCGGAGCGATTCCGGCGTGCCGAGCACTTGCAGCGAGTACGGGTGCGGGCCGTAGAGCGTCGCGAAGAACTCGTCGAAGGCGCGCGACGGCGCGCTGTCGCGCCGCTTCTGGATCCGGCCCATGACCCAGTCGCGCTCGCCGTCGAGCTCTCCGGACGCCAGCTTCGGCGTCAGCGCCAGCTCGGCGGTGAACCCCAGCAGCTCGCGCCAGAAGCGCGAGAGCGCCGAGGCGCGGATCTCTGAATAGTCGACCTCACCCGACGCGCTGATCTTACCGCCGAGGGCCGCAATCGCTTCGGCCAGCTGGGAGCCCGAACGCTGGGTGGTGCCGCGCACCATCACCGCGTGCACGAAGTTCGAGATGCCGTTGTTGGTCGGCGTCTCCCACCAGGTGCCCGTCTTGACCATCAGCGACACGGCGACGACCGGCGCGACCGGGTTCTCGCGCACGAGCACCGTCAGTCCGTTGCCCAGCTGCTCGCGCGTCGTGTCGGTGGCCGCGGCGGCCGGCGCGACGAGTGCTGCGATGACGAGGAGCGCGAGGGCGGCGCGGATCACCGCGAGGCGCCTTGCGGGACGAAGCGAACGCGGGCGTAGTTGTCGTCGCCGAAATATTTCCGCGCGACGGCCTGGATTTGCGCGGCGGTAATGCCCCGCAGTCGCGTCAGGTACGCGAGCTCGTTGTCGAGGGTCCACGTGGTCTCCGCCTGACCGTAGGACTTCGCCAGCCCCTCGGCGGTCTCGATGTCGAACGCATAGCTCGACTCAGCGGTGACCACCGCGCGCTGACGCTCGGCCTCGGTCACGCCTTCGGTTCGCACCTTGCGGATCACGTCCAAAATCGCCGCCTCGGCGCGGTCGAGGTTGCCGGGATCGAGCCGCGCCGTGACGGTGACCAGGCCCGCCTGCTGGAAGGCGCCGTAGCCCGCCTCGATGTTGGCGACCAGCCGCAGCTGCTCGCGGACGACCTGGTTCAGCCGCGAGCTCGGCGAGTCGCCGATGATGTACGTGAGGAGGTCGACCGCGTAGATGTCCTCGCTCCCGGTCGGCGCGGTCTTCCACGCGAGACCGAGGTAGGCCTGCTGCTCGGCGCGGCGGACGTCC
>DATEMW010000464.1:0-9173 GCA_035275385.1 Candidatus Methylomirabilota bacterium
CCGCTCGATCAGCGCCGCGTCGAGCGACGTGCTCGCGCTGCGATAGCGCTCGCCGGCGGGCCGGGGGACGACGCCGTAGGCGGTGAGCCGCGCGTTGACGAGCTCGATCTGGGCGCCCGGGCTCGAGTGGCCGTACGCCCCGAGGTGCTGGCGATGGAACCGGGCCTCGATCGCGTCGAGCGCCAGCCCGCCCGGGCTCGGCGAGCCGAGCCCGACGTTGAGCTCGAATGCCTGCCCCCGGTAACGCAGATCCAGCGAGCGTACGAGCCGCTGCTCGTGCGCGGCGAAGCCCTCGAGCCCGAGCTGGTGCCGGGCTGCGTGTTCCATTTCGGCGAAGAGCTCGAGCGCGACGTCGAGCCGCTCGCGCAGCGGGCCCACGCGCGTCCTGACGTCGTCGTGCTTGATCTGCGAGGCGAGCAGGCCGAGCGCCGAGAAGTTTCCGGGATGGCGCGGAACCAGCACGCGGGGGATCCCGATCTCCTGGGCCAGTGCGAGCGCGTGCATCGGTCCGGCGCCTCCGAACGCGATCAGGGTGAAGTCGCGCGGATCGTGCCCGCGCTGGATCGAGATCTCGCGGATCGCCGAGGTCATCCGCGCGACCGCGATCGTGATCACGCCCTCGGCCAGCGCCTCCACGCTCATCGAGCGGCCGAGCCGCGTGCCGAGCCCGGCGAGCGCCCGGCGGGCGCCGGCCGCGTCGATCGTGATGCTGCCGCCCAGCCGCTTGCTCGTCCCGATCCGGCCCAGCACGACGTTGGCGTCGGTCACGGTCGGCTCGGTGCCGCCGAGCCCGTACGCGACCGGGCCGGGTGCGGCGCCCGCACTGCGCGGGCCGACCTGAAGGCTTCCGTCGAGGTCGAGCCACGCGATCGAGCCGCCGCCCGCGCCGACGCTGTGCATGTCGAGCTGCGGCACCTTGACCGGGAACGCGCCGAGCATGCCGTCGGACGTGGTCAGGGGTGCCAGATCGCGCACGAGGCAGACGTCGGTCGACGTGCCGCCCATGTCGTACGTGATGAAGTCGCGCACGCCGGCGGTCTCGCCGACGAAGCACGCCTGGCTCACGCCGCCCGCCGGCCCCGAGAAGATCGTCTTGATCGGCAGCCGCCGCGCGGTCTCCGTCGTCATCATGCCGCCGCTCGACGCCACCGTGAGGACGCCGTGGGCGTAGCCGGTGGCGCGCAGTTGCTCCTCGAGTCCGGCCAGATAGCCGTCCATGATCGGCTGCAGGTACGCGTTGAGGACGGTGGTCGAGAAGCGCTCGAACTCGCGATATTCGGCGACGACGTCGGCCGAGCAGGAGACGGGCAGCCGCGGGTATCGGCCCTTCGCGGCATCCGCGATCGCGCGCTCGTGCGCAGGGTTGAGATACCCGTGGAGCAGGCACACGGCGATCGCCTCGGCCCCGGCGGAGACCGCGGCATCGAGCGCGCGGTCGACGCTGTCCGGGTCGAGTGGGGTCAGCACCGTGCCGTCGGCGGCCAGGCGCTCGGTGACCTCGAAGCGATGCTTGCGCTCGACGACCGGCTTGGGACGTACGAACGTCGGCACGAACAGCGCGGGAATGTTGCGCTTGGTCCGCCCGATCTCGATCAGGTCGCGGAAGCCCGTGGTCGTCAGGATCGCGACCCGCGCCCCGCGCCGCTCGAGCACGGCGTTGGTGCCGACCGTGGTGCCGTGAACGAGCCGCCGCACGTCGCGGCCGGCGATGCCGAGCGCCGCGAGCCCGGCGAGCACGGCCGCGCTCTCGTCCCGCGGACGGGACGGCACCTTGGTGACGACCACCTTGCCGGTGGCTTCGTCCACTGCGGTGAGATCAGTGAACGTGCCGCCGACGTCGATCCCGACGATGAACATGCGCGAGATGATAGCATCGACCCACAGAGGGGGAGGGCGACCATGGCCACGAGCGGCGAGGCGATCAGGCATTTGTGGACGCACAAGACGCAGGACCATCCCTGGCTGGCCGACGAGGAGCTCGTGATCGAGCGGGCAGAGGGCGTCCACGTCTGGACCGAGCGCGGCAAGAAGCTCATCGACGGCTTCGCCGGCCTCGCCGTCGTCAACGTCGGCCACGGCCGCCGCGAGATCGCCGAGGCGATCGCCGAGCAGACCGTGCGGCTGGCGTACTATCCGACGACGCGCCAGTTCTCGAACCGACCGGCCGCCGAGCTGGCGCAGAAGATCGCCTCGCTCACGCCGGGCGATCTCGACTATTCGTTCTTCGCGGTCAGCGGCGCCGAGGCCAACGAGCGCGCGATGCAGATCGCCCGCTACTACTGGCTCGCGGCCGGCAAGCCCGGCAAGCACAAGGTCATCTCGCTCCAGGGCGGCTATCACGGCGGGACCACGGGCACCTTCGCGGTGTGCGGCCTGCCGCACCTGACCGCGGCGTACACGGACCTGCAGGTGGCGGGGTTCGCGAAGGTCACGCCGCCGTACCCCTTCCGCGATCGCGGCGCGGGCACCGACGAGGCGCTGGTGCAGCGCCGCGCCCGTGAGCTGCGCGACACGATCGTCAAGGAAGGGCCAGAGACCGTGTCGGCGGTGATCATGGAGCCGGTGATCTCGTCGGGCGGCTTCATTATGCCGCCGATCGGCTGGCTGCGGGCCGTGCGCGCGATCTGCGACGAGCTCGACGTGCTGATGATCGCCGACGAGGTCATCACCGGATTCGGTCGCACCGGGCGGTGGTTCGCCGTCGAGCACGACGGCGTCGTCCCTGATCTGATGACCGTCGCCAAGGGCATCACGTCGGGCTACGTTCCACTCTCGGCGGCGATCGCGCGGGGGCGGCTGGCGGACGCGTTCTCCGAGGACGCCAAGGAGGAGAACGTGCACCCCGGCACGTACGCGGCGCACCCGGTCGCGTGCGCGGCGGCGCTCGCCAACATCCAGATCATGGAGAAGGACCACCTGATCGAGAACGCCGAGGCCATGGGCGCGCGGCTGCGCGACGGGCTCCAGCAGGCGGTCGGCAAGAAGCGGATCGTCGGCGAGGTGCGCGGGCGGGGGCTCCTCGTGTGCGCCGAGCTCGTGGAGCCGGACGGCTCGGGCCGGCCGCTCGCCAAGGAAAAGGTCGCGCGGCTCGATCGTCTGGCGTGGGATCGTGGCGCGATCGTGTACGCGCGGGGCCAGGTCGTGCGGCTGGCACCTCCGCTCTGCATCACCCGCGAGGAAGTCGATCAGCTCGTCGACGTCGTCGCGGCGAGCATCGGCGCGCTCGACGCCGAGCTCGGCTAAGTCGCTCGCGAGGCGTCACCGTGGTGCACCCGCGCGCCGGCATGCCCGCCGAGCCAGCGAGCCTGGCGAACATTCCGCGGCTGATGACCGCGTACTACACGACGCGGCCGGATGCCGCGGTCCGCGAGCAGAAGGTTTCTTTCGGCACCTCCGGCCATCGCGGCTCGGCGCTCGCCGCCTCGTTCAACGAGGCGCACATCCTGGCGATCACCCAGGCCATCTGCGAGCATCGCCGGCGCCAGGCCATCGACGGCCCGCTGTTTCTCGGGATCGACACGCACGCGCTCTCCGAGTCGGCGCTCGCGAGCGCGCTCGAGGTGCTGGCGGCCCACGGCGTCGACGTGATGCTCGACGACCGCCAGGGCTACACGCCGACGCCTGTCGTGTCCCACGCGATCCTCACCTACAATCGCGGCCGCGCGCGGGGCCTCGCCGACGGCATCGTCGTCACGCCCTCGCACAACCCGCCCGAGGACGGCGGCTTCAAGTACAACCCGCCGAACGGTGGACCTGCCGACACCAACGTGACGGGATGGATCCAGGATCGCGCCAACGCGCTGCTGGCGGGCGGGCTCATCGGCGTGGAGCGGATTCCCTTCGAGCGCGCGCGCCGCGCGACGACCACGCATCGCTTCGACTACATGGGCGGCTACGTTGCGGACCTCGGCAGCGTCGTCGACCTGGACGCCGTGCGCGGCTCCCGACTGGCGCTCGGCGTCGATCCGCTGGGCGGCGCCGGCGTCCACTACTGGCCGATGATCGGCGAGCGCTACAAGTTGCCGCTCACGGTGGTCAGCGAGGTGGTCGATCCGACCTTCGCGTTCATGACGCTCGACTGGGACGGCAAGATCCGGATGGACTGCTCGTCGCCGTATGCGATGCGCCGGCTCATCGGGATCAAGGATCGCTTCGACGTCGCGTGGGCGTGCGATACCGACCACGACCGGCACGGCATCGTCGCGCGAAGCGCCGGGCTCCTGAACCCGAATCACTACCTCGCGGTCGCGATCTCGTATCTGTTCACGCATCGGCCGGCATGGCCGCGGAGCGCCGGCATCGGCAAGACGCTCGTCAGCAGCAGCATGATCGATCGGGTAGCCGCCCGGCTCGGCCGGCCGCTGCTCGAGGTGCCCGTCGGGTTCAAGTGGTTCGTCGACGGGCTGCTCGCGGGCTCGCTGGGGTTTGGCGGCGAGGAGAGTGCCGGAGCCTCGTTCCTGCGCCGCGACGGTACAGTGTGGACCACCGACAAGGACGGGATCATTCTCGGCCTGCTGGCCGCGGAGATGACCGCGGTAACCGGGCGCGATCCCGGCGATCTCTATCGAGACCTGACGGCGGAGTTTGGCGAGTTCGCGTATGAGAGGGTCGACGCGCCGGCCAGCCCCGCGGAGAAGACTCGGCTCGCCGGCCTGTCGCCGGAGGAGGTGTCCGCCTCCGACCTCGCGGGTGAGCCGATCACGGCGCGGCTGACGACCGCACCCGGAAACCATGCGCCGGTCGGCGGCTTGAAGGTCGTCACGCCGAGCGGCTGGTTCGCGGCGCGTCCCTCGGGCACCGAGAACGTCTACAAGCTCTACGCGGAGAGCGTCAAGGGAGAAGACCACCTCCGGCGAATTCAGCAAGAGGCGCAGGCAGTCATCCAGCGCGTCTTCCGCGGAGAGAAGAGGTAGGAGTTGGACTCAGATCGCGACCGCATGCGCATTCTCAGCACGCGCCTGCTCGATTTGCACGGCGTGCTCCTCGACCGCGAGCGCCGCGCGTACGAGGAGGAGCACGGCTCGGTCGCCTCGCGCGAGCTGCTGCACCTCTTGCTGCACGACCGGCGTTTCGCGTGGCTGCGCTCGCTCTCGTCCATGATCGCGAACATCGACGCCGTCGTCGACGCGGACGAGCCGATCGCGCCCGAGAGCGCGCGCGCCGCGTTTCGCGAGGCCTACCGGCTCTTGAAGTCGGACGACGGCGGCGACTTCCGTGACAAGTACCACCTGGCGCTGCAGGACTCGCCCGACGTGATCATGGCGCACGCCGCGGTCAGCCGCGTCCTCGCCGACGCAGACCCGACAAAACGCTGAGCGGCGTCCGGCGCCGCTCGGCTGGAGGCCGCTCGTGAGCCGGCTCGCGCGCCGCGATTTCCTGAACGGCATGGCGCTCACAGCGGGCGCCGGGCTGCTGTCGCCGCTCGACTCGTTGGGTCTCAGCCTCGACGACGCCGCGAGCTCGTATCCGCCGGCGCTGACGGGCCTGCGCGGCAGCCACGACGGCTCGTTCGAGGTCGCGCACGCGGTGCGCGAGGGCCGGTTCTGGCCGACCGCGGGGGCGCCCGCCGACACGGGCGAGCGCTACGATCTCGCCGTCGTGGGCGCCGGCATCAGCGGCCTCGCCGCGGCCTGGTTCTTTCGCAAGGCCGCCGGCCCGTCGGCGCGTATCGCGATCCTCGACAATCACGACGACTTCGGCGGCCACGCGCGACGCAACGAGTTCAGCGTGGGCGGTCGCACCCTGGTCGGCTACGGCGGCGCCTTCGCGATCGACAGCCCGGCGCCGTACAGCGCGGTGGCGAGGTCGCTGATCGCCGAGCTCGGCGTGGTCGTGTCGAGCTGGCCGAGCGTGTTCGAGCGCTCGCTCTACGCGCGGCTCGGCATGGGCGCTGCCGTGTTCTTCGACCGCGAGACCTTCGGCGCCGACCGGCTGCTGCCCGCGCCCGAGCGTGGCGCGGCGTCCGGCGCGGGTGACGCCGACGCCTGGCCCGCGTTTCTGACCAAGGCTCCGCTGTCGGAGACGGCCCGCCGCGACATCGCGCGGTTGGTCAAGGCCCCGGGCGACTGTCTACCCGGGCTCGGCGACGCCGAGAAGAAGGACCGACTTGCGCGGACCAGCTACGCCGAGTTTCTGGTGAAGATCGCGGGCTGCCAGCCCGACGTGCTGCCGCTCTTCCAGGCGCGCCCGCACTCGCTCTACGGGCTCGGGATCGACGCGGTCTCTGCGCTGGACGCCTGGGGCCTCGGGTTGCCGGGCTTCGCGGGCATGAAGCTCCGGCGTACAGATGCGCCGGGCATGGGGCTCGACGCGCGCCCGGGCCCGCGCTCGCCGTTCTTTCACTTCCCCGACGGCAACGCGACGATCGCCCGGCTGCTCGTGCGCCGGCTGATGCCTGGCGCCGTCTCCAGCTGCTGCGGCGAGGACGTCGTGATGGCGCGCGTCGACTACGGAGCGCTCGACGCGCCGGGCGCGACGCGCCTGCGTCTCAACAGCACGGTCGTCCGCGCCCGCCACACCGACGATCGAACCGAGGTCGAGGTGGACTATGTGCGCTCCGGACGGCTCGAGCGTCTCCGTGCGCGCCAGTGCGTGCTGGCCTGCTGGCACGGGATGATCCCGTATCTGTGCCCCGAGCTGCCCGCGACGCAGCGCGAGGCGCTCGCCTACGCGACGAAGGTTCCCATCGTCTACACGAACGTGGTGCTGAAGCGCTGGACCAGCTTCGAGGCACTCCGCGTGAGCCAGGCGCACTGTCCGGGTAGCTTCTTCTCTTCGGTCAGCCTCGATCTTCCCGTGCGTGTGGGCGGCTACGGGCCATCTCGACGTCCCGACGAGCCGATCGTCGTGCACATGAGCCGTACGCCGTGCAAGCCGGGCGCGCCGGCGCGCGAGCAGCACCGCGCCGGACGCGTCGAGCTCCTCACGATGACGTTGGACACTTTCGAGCGCCGGGTACGCGAGCAGCTCACGCGCATGCTGGCGGCCGGTGGATTCGACGCCGCCCGCGACGTCCTGGCGCTCACGGTGAATCGGTGGCCGCACGGCTACGCGTATCAGTACAACTCGCTCTGGGATCCCTTCTGGATCGCTGGAGGGCCGCTACCGTGCGTGGCCGCGCGCAAGCCGTTCGGGCGTATCGCGATCGCGAACTCGGACGCCGCGGCCTACGCGTATACCGACGCGGCGATCGATCAGGCGCATCGCGCGGTCCGCGAGCTGCTCTCGCGCGCGTGAGTCAGCGCGCCTGCCTGCGCGCCGCTGACCGGAGTCGATGACGGGCTAGTTCGCGCTCCAGGCGAACGGCGCAAAGTGGCCGTTGTTGCGGCCGGTGGTGTCGTCCCAGTCGATTCCGAAGCCGTGCAGGTGGCTGCGCGACGCCTTCGCCAGCGCCAGCTTCGCGGCGACGGGGTGACCGACGTTCTCGAAGTAGATCGGCTCGCCCTTGTTGGCGCCGGCGATCCCCTCGACGGCGAGGTCGAGCACGCCTGGAATCGAGACTGAGCGGCGCATCCCGCTCATCTCGAACTTGATCGGCTTGGCCTCGACACCCCCGAAGCGGCTGATCAGAGGGCCGAGCGCGGCCATCGGGCCGCCGCCCTGACCGCTCGCGATCGCGGTGAGCGCCTCGCGCTGCTCGGCCGAGGCCCGCTCGTCCACGATGACGCCGACGGTCCAGTTGCCCAGTCCCATTGCACCGGGCGTGTGGGCGAGGACCGCGAAGCAGAGACCGTCGAGCCGGGTATTGCCGTGCTGCCCGCGATCGATCCGGAACACGAGCCCCACGTCGCAGAAGCCCTTGGTCGGGCGGGCCGTCAAGCCCGACGTCGGGCAGGGGCAGACAGAATCGCAGCTGCACGCTTCGAAGTATTCGCCGTTGACACGCCACGAGGTGTTCGCCATGACCATCCTCCGCAGGCCGCAGCCGCGCGGTCTGTCCGTCGTTCCGATCCTGCCGGTAACACTATACCCCTACATCGAGTGCCCGCCGGCCCGCAGCGCTCCCGCGAGAGTCGGCCGCATGGCAACCGCCAGACCAAGCAACACCAGCGCGATACCCGTCGTCTGTGCGATCCACTCTCCGCGCGGCAAGAGCTTCTCTGCGGCCACGACGGCCGCGATGAGCAGGACCCAGATCAGACCCATGGCGCCGGCCACGACCAGCACGATCATCAGCGCCCAGCAGCAGCCCAGACAGTACAGCGCGTGCGTCGCGCCCATCACCAGGCCGCCGCGCCAGCCCTCGCGCCAGTGGCCAAGAAGGAAGCCCAGCGGGCTGCGGCATTGCTTCAGGCATACCTGTTTGAGCGGCGAGAGCTGAAAGGCACCGGCGATCACCAACACTCCGGCGACGCCATAGGCAAGCGCTCTGGCGTCGATTGCACTCAGCCCGACGCTGGCCAGGTAGATCGGTACGCCGGTCACGACCCAGGTCGCAAGGTAGACGAACGTGAACGAAGCGATGCGGACGGCCTTCCCGGACGAGCTCGTGATGGTCCGTAGCGTCCCCGCGTAAAGCCTGATCATCGGCAGCGCGCTCGGAAGCATCATGGCCGCCATCATCACGGCCCACGCTCCGACGTACGCCGCGCCGTCGGCGACAGTGGGACTCATTGCCATTCCCATTCCGGCCATGTCGTCCGCCGTCATCGGTATGAGAAGCACGTAAGCCCACGCGGCGCCGGCGATCACGAGCAGGAACAGCGTGGTCAGTAGGGTGGCGCGATCGTGGCCCATCACGGGAGCCGCGTGGGGCGCCGATTGGCCAGAATCCCCTTCGCGCATGAGGCGAACTCTAGCGCGCGCTCGGAGGCGAGTCCAGCCGTCAGCCGACGCGCGCGCGCACGAAGTCGCCGATGCCGGCGATCGCCTTCTCGGCTTCGTCGAGGATCGGCAGGAACCAGTGCCACACGTGGACCATCTCGGGCCACTCCTCGACCTTGATGTCGACGCCCGCCGCGCGCGCCCGCGCGCCGAGACCGATCGCGTCGTCCAGGAGCACTTCCTCGCTGCCGACGTGCACGAGCAGCGGTGGCAGGTTGCGCAGATCCGCGAAGAGCGGGGAGACCAGCGCCGCCTTGCGGTCGCCGCCGCGAACGTAGGCCTGCGCCATCGCCTCGACCCCGTCGCGGGTGACGATCGGGTCCGACGCCGCCTTCGTCGCGTAGCTGGCG